>NZ_NOXS01000021.1 GCF_002251735.1 Elstera cyanobacteriorum
AAACCACCGACCTGCTGATTTACGCTTATACCAACGAGACCAAAATGGACCTCGCGGAAATGAAGCGCCTTGAGCGGGAGTTCTATCGGATCTCCCGCTGGTTTTCCGCCCAAATCCCCTATGAACGTTACGAACGGCGCACGGGCAGCTTCTGCCAAGGGGCTGCGACTTTTGCCTGGGACTATTGGAAGGACACAACTGATTATAAAGAGTTCAACGGGACGGAAACACAACAAATCATTGGCATGCCCCGGAATTATCAAGAACTGAAAGACAGGCAAAAGGAATCACTTGAAGGCCATTTTATTGTTTTTAATCGGTGCGATCGGCATCTAGATCAAATTCCAACTGAGCTAGAAGACCATAGAAGCGCCAGAAATTTAACTCTATCCGATATGGATAAAATCCGACCAGAATCCACCGACCTCTTTACGAAGATAATAAAACAAAAGCAACCTTACGATGAAAACAATCTGAAATATCTTAAAAAAGCAGCAAATGATATATATAAAAATTATTATGGATTATACAATCTTATTTACGAGAAGAACTTAGGCGGACTTTCCTGTTTATTTTACGTAAATTTACCAAAATATTTTATTTCCGACTATCTTTTAACTTATGGAAACACAAAAAGCTCAAAAAGACTCCCAGATGGGCTGTTCGAGATCGGCTACAAAACACTGACGAATCTCTATCGTGAAGAGACCAAATTCTGCGATATGCAAATCGAAAAATATAGGAAAGAAAACCCCCAGTGATGCTGGGGGTTCACCCTCAACAGCAATTATAAGTTATAAACACCATAGCCGCTATAAACCTTGGTCATGAATTTCTCGCTGTCGCTCATCACGGTCGCCGACATGCCCGGCTGAAGGCCGGTTAGATGGATGGTGAGTTCGGTCTTGACCGGTGTGGGCGGCGATAGGTTTTGCTCCCGCCCATAGCGGAAACCCGCTTCTTGCAGCGTCGGCTCATTGCTGGTCGGCGCGCGAAACCGTTCAACGGGGTAGGCCATCGGGGTCATCAAATGCCAAGGAATAGTCTGCCCTTCCAATGGCATCCGCGATTTTCCTAAGGACTCGAAAAACTTATCCAGGATATCCGGTGTTTCCCGAGCTCCCTCGCCGATCGCTCCCTGCACGCTTCCCAATCCCCCCATCGCCTTTCGGCCAATGTCCATTTGACCGGCTTCGAGAGCAACTTTTCCGGCGGTATAGGTGCCGAGGGCACTGGTTTGGCGGGCTTTGAAGGCCTCGAGATAGGAGTGCGCGTCGGTTTGATTGGTTTTCTCTTGGCTATCGTCCCTAAATTTCTTCGTATCCTTCACAAGGTCCGCCAGCAGCACGGCCGACTGTTTTTCCTTCAGGACAGATTTTAACTCAAAATCCAGATCATTTTTATTGAATCGACGATTATCCTCAATCGCCTCCGCAATCACCAGTACTGGATCCTTGCCCGCCTGCGTCGCTTTCTGCCGCAGCCCGGCGATATCGATGCCCTTCGCCTGGAACCGCGCCCGCACGTCGGCATCGTTCAGTTGGGCGAACAATTCTTCCGTCGCTTTTACCGCCTGGGCGGGGTCGTTGGCGCGTTTCTTGGCGAAATCCAGCAGGGTTGCCGCGCTGCCGATGGCTTGGGCTTCCGACGCGCCGAACTCCTGCACCCGGTTGACCAGCGGGGCGAAGCTGGTCTTCATCATCGCATCGGGCAGCGGGGCATCGGCATAGACCGCGTACAATTGGGCGAGACGGCGGTTGACCGCGCGCATATTATTCTGCACCGGGGTGAGCAGCGGCGTGACCACTTCCGCCAGATCACCTGCGGGCAGATTGCGGACGGTCGCAATCTGGGCAACGGCGGTGCTGACCTTTGCCGCATTGGGGCGCTCGGACAGGGCGCCTTTCTTAACATCCTCGCCCTGCTTGTCCTTATCGAGGTCTAAGGTGCCGATCTTGCTAAACACCTCCGCATAGGCGGATGGCGTTTGTTGCAGGTCCTTGGCGTTTTTAATCGCCGCGTCGCGGAATTTCTCGATCTCCGCCCCAGAGGCCCCGAACTGATTCCGCAGCCGCTCCAGCACGGTCTCGAAATTCGCCGACGTCTGCGCAACGGAGCCGACAACCCCGACGGTCTTTTGCAGATAGCCGACGATCTGACTCAAGACCCCCAGAAACTCTAGCACCGGCAAAGCAGCGGCAATCAATGGGGCAGCCACCGGCGTCACCCCCGCCCCATAGGGCGCCGATTGGCCCGCCCGTAGCCCAGGGCCGGTGGAGCGGAAAACGGCAGGCTGAAACCCCTCCGCCCCGCTCTCCTCGGTCGACTGGCCCCAGAGGCCGCCGGTTAGAACGGCCGACCGGCTTAACGCTTCCTCGACAATCAATAGGGTGCCGGTGGTCCGGCGCAGGGCGTCGCCAAATGCCTCGAAATCCGACAGATCAATCGCCATTCTCGCCTCCGGCCTTATCAATAAAAACCCCCGGCCCGATTTGGACCGAGGGTGAATCCGATTACGCGATAATTTCTTCGCACTTGGTGGCGGTGAACTTCAGTTCGACCTGGCCGCCGTCCTTGCCGGTGATTTTCGGGCGGGAATTCTGCCGCGCTTCCGACAGAATATAGCGCTGGCCAGTATCGAATTCCGCCACCACCGTGGCCCCGCACAGACCAACGAAGCGCTGCACGCTGTCGCCCGGCTTCACCATGATTTTGCAGGTCAGTTCGGCGGCCTTGAACTCGGCGGTAAAGCCGGTTTCGTAATCACCCTCCACTTCCTTGATTTCATCCCCCGCAAGGGTAAGGGCGACGCTTTTTTCGGTGCGCAGCACCTCGCCATCGACCGTCACGCGCGCTTTGCCAAGAACGCGGTCGCCGCAAACAGTGGCCATCAATAGCCTCCTTTAGATAATGAACTGCAACTGCCCCGCGAAGACGCGGAACTGGTTGACGAGGTTGGTCGGGATCAGGGCGTTAACGCGGTTGCGGTCGGCGGCATCACGCTCCACCACCACCTCACGCTTGAAGGTGTCGATGCCCTCGATCAGCCCCAGGCCCTCCCACAGCAGGGCGCGGGCGATCAGTTCGTCCTTCAGCAGATCCGGCGTCACAATCGGCTGCCCCGCCAGAATGCGCGTGCCATTATCGGCCAGCTTATGGCGCGGGAATTTGGTTTCGATCAGGAAGCGGATGTCTTTGCGCAGGAACGACAGGGTGGCCGGGGTTTGCACATCCAGCCACGCCGCATCCGGCTGGCCCCAGGCGTTCTTCTGGTAGGTAGTGATTTCGCGCTGAATCTGCACGCGCCCATCGGCGCTGACCATGAAGGTGGCGATACCGTCATAGAGAAGAATATTCTGCTCGTCCTGCCGGAAACGGTCGCCGGAGGGTGGCGGCAGCACGCCTTTCAAGGCCAGCGTATGGATCGGGCGGGCCGGGTCGATCGGCAGATGGAAGGCCGCCACCGCGCCATAGGCCGCCGCCCATTCATAGGCCGGGGTCGGCGATTTCTGGAAGCCCATGCAGCTTACGAACTGATTATTCCGCGCACTGCCCCAGGTCGACAACTGGGCCAGCGAGCCGCGCCGGGCGGTAAAGGCGATGGCCTCGCGCATCACCGTCGGGCCAGATGCCGCCAGCAGCCAATCGTCCAGCACCGTCATATTGGCGCTATCGGTCCAAGGGGTGATCAGAAACTCGTAATGCTCGCCCCCCAGCGCCGCCAGAACATTCGACAGGTCCGGGTTGCCCGCGCCCACAACCGTCTGGGTGATCGTTACGACGACGCCGCCCGGCAGCCGTTCACCGGGATAAAAAACCGTGCGCAGGTCGATTTCGTTGCCGCCCTCCCCGGCATTGCGGGCGGTCAGGGTCAGCACCGCCCCCGAACGGGTGGCGGTCACCGGCAGATCGGCATCGAGTGCCAGCGCCGCCAGCAGGTTCGTTGCCACCGTATCTGCCGTCTCGCCCGGTTTGACGCGCGACTGAATGCGCCGCCCGCCGATGTAAAGCGCCAGCAGCCCGGTTTCGGTCGGCACCGTGCCCGTCAGATCGACCGTCCAGGTGGCCGCAACCCCCGCCGCGAGGTCATCGACGCCGATGGCATAGGTTTCGGTGTAGGCGTTATTCTCGCGCACCCGCTGGATCATATGGTGCAGTTGCGAGCCGGTGCCGAAGCCGAGGCGCGCCTGGTCGGAACTGGTAATGAGTTGCGGCACCAGCGCCGGATAGGTGCCGGTCGCCAGGCGCTGGCCGATCACCAACAGCTTGGTCGGAAACTGCGGCAGCCCGCCCCCGGCCTTGCTGGCGTCGAACTCGATATAGGTAAAAGGCGTGCGGATCGACGTCGGAATATCGTTGAAAACGATCATAGAGGCTTACTCCTGGGCCGCTTTGCGGGAACGTACCGGCAGCGGGACGATGACATCGCCATCGGCAAGACGGCGCAGCCAATAGGGGGTGGCGGGCACCTCGGCCCCGGTATCCGGCAGCGGCAGGCCGGTATCGGGATCGAGGACGCGCAAGACGGAACCGGGCAGGCCAGCGCCTGTCGGGGCGGGAAGAACGAACATCGGTTGCTCCTAGTGGTCAAAAATGGCCGGGGCCGAAGGGCGGCACCGGCGGGGTGAGCGGGGGCAGCGGAATATTGCCCGGCAGCACGGGCAGAACCGTGGTCGGCAGGGCAAGTTCCGGGGCGAACAGGGTGAAGGGCGGCAGGTCGTCGGTCGCCGACAGGGTTTCCGACAGAAGCCGTGGCGCGTCGAACTCGAACAGCACCCACAGGCGGGCCGCGTCGAGCCGCAGGACGCGCGCGCCGCGATAGGCCAGCGGTTCCGAACAGCCATCGGGCGTCCAGGCGAGCAGCGCATACCAGAGGGCCTGCCGCACGGCGGTCCAAGCCGCTTCGACCGCCGCCTGACCACGCGGGTCGGCAGAGGCATCGAGCACAACCACAACGCCGATTTTCTGATGCAAAAGCTGCAACAGATTTTCATCGGCGCGGTTCGGCTCCGCCTTGTCTTCCAACGGTACGACAAAGGCCGCCGGAAACTCGGTCAGCGTCTGGGTGACCGCCGCCTCTACCGTCGCCGCCCCGGCCACGCGCGTGTCAAAAACATCCGCCAGCACTCTTAATCGCTGGATGATTTCGGTGAGCATGAGGGGGTCCTTGGCTTAGGGCACCGAGGGCGCGACCCGTTCCAACAGGGTGCAATCGAGGGCGAGGAAGCGGCCCCGGTGCGCAAGGTCGGCAACGCGGTGGATGCGCCAGCGTTCGCGCCGTCGCCGCCAATAGAGGATCGTATCGATCCGGTCGGCTTCGGCGAGAAACAGGGAGTAGCGGGTGAGCAGCCGCAGTTGCGGGGCTTCCGCCCCGGTCGCGGCGGCGACATCGCGCCCGGCGAGGATGAGGTGACCATCGAGCGGTTCGACCGACGCCCAGATAAGGGCGAGGGTTTGATAGCTGCGGGTCAAGCCGCCGTCTGGGCCGGGATCATCCTTGGCGCGCTGAACGAAGAATTTTTCGCGCAACGCGCCGATGGGCGGGGCGGTGACGACGGCAGACGGCAGGTCGGCCCGCGTTAACCCCGGTGGGGCCATGCCGCTCATAGGCGGAACATCCGGTAGGGATGCCAGAGAGCGGCAACGCCGAAGGGTAGCGGCTGCACCGTCTCATCCGGCACGGCTTCGCGCCGCTCGTACCAATGGGCGATGAGCATCAGCATCCCCTGCTTCAGCGCCGCAGGCACATCGGCGGGCGTGTCGGCAATGCCGGTTTCATAGATAACGCGGAAGGCGCCGATGGGGATCAGCGGCGCGGGCCAACGGTTGATCGCGGCAATGCGGGTGCCGGAGACGATATAGCGGCTCGTCGGAATCAGCGTGATCCCGCCGCTGGCGTCGCGCTGCTCCACGGCCAGCACGGCGCGGATCGGGCCGCAGGGCAGCCGCTGCACGTCGAGCAATTCATCGACGGTCAGGCCGAGCGTCTGCGGCAGCAAGCGGCGGCGGATCGCCTGTTCGCAGACTTGCCGGGCGGAGGTGATGAGCGCCGCCAGCAGTGGCGCATCCTCCGGCTCCGTCGCAGGTGGTTCGGCCACTGGCAGACGCAGGAAATCGGCAACCTCGGCGACCGTCAACGGCTCCTCGGTCGGGGGGATTAGGGTTGTCAGCATAGTCCCTCCTACGGCGTCCAGGTAACGCCAGTGAGCACTGCGACCGCCGCTTCGTGGCGCAGGGCGAGGTCATGGGCGGTGACGCAGCGGATAACGGTCTGATCGAGGCCAAAGGCGGGAATAACGCTGCCGCCCGACGGATAGGCCGCCTCGCCCGAGGCGTCGATCAGCAGGCCCGTGGCCTCGCCGATCAGCACGTCGGCCATATCGACCAGCAGGATTTCCGAACTCGGCGCGACCGGCACATGCAGGGAGGTCGCGACCGGATAGCCGTTCAGCGTGCCGTTCTGCAATTCCGGGCGGAAGACGAAATGGCCGGACCCATCGCGCACCGCCATCAACGCCTGCAAGGTGCGCGGCGCCATGATCCAGGCCGGGCGCAGCATGCGGGCTTTACCTTCCTGCAAGGCGAGCACCAGCTTAGCGAGGTCGGCGACCATCGCGTCAACGGTTGCGCCGCTCGACGCGATTTCCTGGGCCGGAAGCACCCAATGGCGGATGCCCTTGGGATCGTTACCGGTGCCGGTCGGATTGCCATAGAGGAAGGCGAGGTCTTCGCGTTCGGCCAGCGCCGTCACCAGATCGTCGCGCACCACCTGATCGGCTGCCGGGGCGGAATAGCGGATGAGATCGTTGGAGATCGGCACCAGCGCCGCCAATTTCCGCGCCGTCAGGCGGATCTGCCCAAAGCTGGGCAGCGACGGGGTGATGGCGGTATTTTCCCCCAGGTAGTCGGCCTGCGCCCCACCGGTGAGCTTTGCCATGAGGAGGGTGCCGTGCGGCATCGGCACCACGGTCGGACCGAGGCGGCGGACGGCGGAGGCTTTGCGCAGCAGTTCCACCACTTCCAGCGCCTGCACCTCCGGCACCAGATACCCACCCGCCGAGCCGACCCCGGCGGCCAGCGCCTTCGCCGTATAGCCGTCGTTCCAGGTCTTCGCCGCGAAATCCGCCGCCCGCGCCGGATCGCCCCGCCCGCCCGCCAGCGCACGCAACAGGCGGCCAATGCCGTGGGCCGGGGCGTCGCCTCCCTGCGGCTGCACGGCGGCACGGCGGACGGCGGTATCGAGCGCGTCGGTGCGTTGCTTCAGCGTCGCCAAATCGGCAGTCAGTGACGCCAGCGCGGTTTCGGTCTGTTCGGTCATGATTTGTTCCTTATAAGAGGGAAGCGTTTTCACGGTCAGCACCCGGGCTTCCGGGTGGCAGGGGAAGGTAACGGGGCTGCATTCCAGCAAATCGGCTTCTAAAATCCGCCGTTGCCCCGGCCCGGCCGATTCGGCGCGGCGGATCAGGAAGCCGAGCGACAGGCCGTCGAGCGCCCCTTGCTTGAGCAGGGCGTAAGCCTCCCGCCCTGCTTGGGTCTCGAGGGCGAGCTGCCCGGTTAGCCGCAGGCCGCGCGCATCTTCGCGCACTTCCACCCAGCGCCCGATCGGCTGAGTGGGGTCGTGCTGCCATAGCAGGCGCGGCGCGGTACCCGCCTGACGGTGACGATCCAGGCTGGCGGCGAAGGCGCCGGGGGTGATGATGTCGCCTTCAAGGTCGGGAACCTCGAAAACGGTGCCATAGCCCTCGACACGCCCCTCCGCCGCCAGCGCTGCAAAGGCGGCGGGCGCTTGTTTTTGAAGCATGAGATTCCTCAGGAGTTGGGTCAGACCGGCCCGTAGCCGACCGCCGCGCGCTTTTCCGCCTCGGTCAGAAAATCGGCCCGGCTAAGTTTTTCGTAGGTGGCGAGGCGTTGCGCGGCCAGAGCAGGAATCGCGTCCTCGTCCAGCGCAAGCGATAGACCCGGTCCGAAGGCGGGCAGCAGATGCTGCGTCAGCCCGTCGGCGATCAAGCGACCGAGGGGCAGAACCGTATCTTCCCAGAAACTCAGGCGCGCTTGCTCCATATTGGCATAGGTCTGGGCATCGGGAATGCCGACCAATTGCGCCGGAACACCGAAGGCCGTGGCAATATCGAGCGCCGCCTGCCGCCGCCCGGCGAGCCAATCCATATCTTTTGGCGAGAGGGACAGTTCCTTCGCCGTCAGCCCACCGTCCAGCAGCATAATCGACCCGGCCTTCGCCGCGCCGGAATGCAGCGTGTGGAGTTCGGTCTTCAGGCGCTGAAATTGCTCTTCCGACAGGCTGGCCGGGCTGCCGTCTTTGGGTTCGTAGATCAGGGCAAGGCTGGGGCGCGCGCCGTTCTCCAGCAGGGCAGAATTCCACTGCCCGGCGAGATCGTGGGCGGCGATGGCGGCCAAAGCCGCCTCGCCCTCCCCTTGCCCGCGCCCCACCCCGCCCGCGCCGACCGCCCCAATGCCGCCGCGCCGCAGATGGATCAGCGGTAGGCGGGCATCGAGCGGATCGGGGGCTATGTCCTCAGTCTGCGCGCCACGCGACACGCGATAGAGCGGCAACCCGTGGCTTCCGGCCCGGATCGAGACGCGATCGGGGCGTAAGAGGTGCAATTCCTGCGGCGGCGCCCCCAGCGGGCCGAGCGGTTCGATGAAGCCGTTACCATCCAGCGTCAGATGGATAGCTAACGTCTCGAAAAACGCCTGCGCGCTGACCAAGGGCGAGGGCCGCGCCAGCAGGGTAAGCGCCGGATGATCGGTAATTTCCGTGCCCGACGCGCTTTGCAGATAAAGCGGCACACTCGCCACCGCCCGGGCGATCATGGTGACGCAGCGAAAGGCCACGGGATTATGGCGCAGGCAGCGTTCGGCCAGCAGCGGATAACCCGCGCCGCTACCCAGCGCGGCAGAAGCATCAAGAGGACTGGCCATCGCCGAGGCAAAGGCCAAAAGTTCCCGCCGCGGCGCAGCTTTCGCCGCCCGCCGGAAAAAGGGGATCTGCATGGGGAACTCCGTGGAGAGGGCAACAAAAAAGCCGCCCGGTTGGGGGCGGCATGCATCGTCAAAGCGTCTTACGGACGGATAACCTCGGGAGGTCCCTCCCCCTCTACCCGCCGATCATAGGGCATAGCCTAACCTCAGCGATTCGCTGCGTCAAGAACATTTAGCGAACATATGTCCCTCCCCTTGCCGCCTGCCGTTCGCCCTTCTATGCTCGCGCGCGCTTTTCGCGGATTGAGAGGGCCTAGGCTTATGTCGCAGAAAATCAACAAGATCGTTCTCGCCTATTCCGGCGGGCTGGATACGTCCGTCATCCTGCGGTGGTTGCAGGAAACTTATCAGTGCGAAGTGGTGACCTTCACCGCCGATATCGGCCAGGGCGAAGAGCTGGCTCCCGCCCGCGCCAAGGCCGAAATGCTGGGCGTGAAGCAGATTTATATGGATGATCTGCGCGAAGAATTCGTCCGCGACTTCGTCTTCCCGATGTTCCGCGCGAATGCGGTCTATGAAGGCGTCTATCTGCTTGGTACCTCCATCGCGCGCCCGCTGATCGCGAAACGCTTGATCGAAATCGCCAATGAAACCGGGGCCGATGCCGTCTCCCACGGCGCGACCGGCAAGGGTAATGATCAAGTGCGGTTCGAGCTAAGCTGCTACGCGCTGAAGCCGGAAATTAAGGTCATCGCCCCCTGGCGTACCTGGGATCTCAACAGCCGGACCAAGCTGCTGGAATATGCCGAAGCGCATCAGATTCCCATCGCCCGCGACAAGCGCGGCGAAGCGCCCTATTCGACCGACGCCAACCTGCTGCACATCTCCTACGAAGGTAAGGCGCTGGAAGATCCGTGGGTCGAAGCCGACGAAGATATGTACACCCGTTCCGTCGATCCGCGCAAAGCGCCGGACGAGCCGGAATATGTGGAAATTGAGTTTGAAAAGGGCGATCCCATCGCCGTCAACGGTGTGGCGCTGTCGCCCGCCAATCTGCTGGCCAAGCTCAACGAACTCGGCGGCAAGCATGGTATCGGCCGCCTCGATCTCGTGGAAAACCGCTTCGTCGGCATGAAGTCGCGCGGGATTTACGAAACCCCCGGCGGCACCCTGCTGCTGGCGGCCCATCGTGGCATCGAAAGCATCACGCTGGATCGCGGCGCGGCCCATCTGAAAGACGAATTGATGGCCCGCTATGCGGAACTCATCTATTTCGGCTTCTGGTACTCGCCGGAACGCGAAATGCTGCAAGCGCTGATCGACAAGAGCCAGGAATTCGTCGGCGGCACCGTGCGGCTGAAGCTGTTCAAAGGCACCGCGTCGGTCGTTGGCCGCAAGTCGCCGCGCAGCCTATACCGCCAGGATTATGTGACCTTCGAGGCCGATCAGGTCTATAATCAGCAGGATGCCGAAGGCTTCATTAAGCTCAACGCCCTGCGCCTGCGCCTCGCGGCCCTGGGCCGCAAGTAAGCGAGCCGAGGACGTAAACTATCGGGAGCGGCCATCAGGCCGCTCCTGTCTTTTGGGGGGATCGCGATGCTGCTATCGGCGGAAAATTCTCTTCTCCTGCTGATCGACTATCAGACAAAGCTGATGCCCGCCATTGCCGAGGGGGCGCGGGTTCTGAACCGCGCCCGCCTGCTGACCGACGCCGCGCAAGCCTGCGGCGTGCCGATCTGGGCCACGGAACAATATCCACACGGCTTGGGTGAAACCGTGCCCGATCTTATACCGCTGATTACCCGGCGGCTGACGAAAACTCATTTCAATGCGGCGACGGAAGCGCACGTGCAGGATGCGCTCGCCCTTTGGCAGGGCCGCCGGATCGTACTGGCGGGGTGCGAGGCGCATGTATGCCTGCTGCAAACGGCGCTTGGGCTGAAGAGCCAAGGATGGGCCGTTAGCGTGGCCCTCGACGCCTGCGGCTCCCGCCATCTCGACGATAAGGCGCTGGCGCGGGACCGGCTGATTCACGCGGGTCTACCGCTGATTTCGGTGGAAATGGCGGCCTTCGAATGGGCGGAGCATAAAGACTCCGCCGCCTTCAAAGCCGTTTTAGGCGCCGTCAAGCACGCCGATTAGTCAACCGACGCGCGGAAAGCCGCGTAGCGCCCGTTATTCTTGGCTGCGGCAAAGGCCGCTTGCAGCTTTTCCAGTGTTTCCTTCGGCAACCCCTTCGCGCCGACAATCCACTGCGGCACCGGCACTACTTTCGGGCCGATGGTCACGGCATCCTGGGCGATTTGTTCCTGCTTCAGCACATAACGGCCTTGGGTGCTGGAGGTGAACCAGGCATCGATCCGGCTCGACACTAGCTTCTTAGCATTGAGTTCGTCCGACGACACCGGATCAACATTGGTCACGCCGTTCTGCGTCAGTTGTGCCGCAAGCGCGCTGGTGGCAAGCACACCGACGGACTTCAGCGTCTTGGCCTGATCAAAACTGGTCACGGCGGGGGAGCCTGCCCGCGAGACGAAGACAAAACCATCATCCTCAATCAGCCCGGCGATCCAAGTGAACTGCTGCTCGCGCGCCGGGGTGCGGGTTAGGAAAACCGCCACGGCATTATCGCCGTTCAACTCTTCGATCACCCGGCCAAAGGGCAGGCCTTCCGCTACAAAGGCGATCCCTGCGGCCTTAAAGAGATCGGCGACGAACTCATACCCCGGCCCCGAGAGTTTCTTACCTTCGCCAACCGCCGAAAACGGCATGGACTGAAACCCGAGCAGCTTCACCGGATCGGCTGCAAACCCGGCGGGGGCCGCCAAAATCCCTGCCGCAATAAGGGCCGCCGACAGATGAGACGATAGACGCATAACCAACCTCCTGGCACGACAACGAAGCTAGTCGCCACCATACCGCTCAAAAAAAGAACAGCACTATAGGCTTTGCCCGTTTAAGAGGCATGCCTAAACCTTCGCCTCGCCCGATAGAACCGGACGCCGCCGTCAGTCGATCTGCGCCCGGAAGGCAGCATAACGGCCATTGCTTTTAGCCGTCGCGAAAGCCTGCTGAAGCTTAGCAACCACTTCCGGCGCCAGGTTTTTCGAGCCAACAATCCAAAGGGGCCACGGCATAACCTTCGGCCCCGTGGAAACGGATTTTGCTTGCTCTGGATCAGCCTTGAGGATGTGGCGGGTAATAATCGCCGACGTGAACCACGCATCGACCCGCCCGGCGGCAAGTTTTTTAAGGTTTTGGCTCTCGTTCGCGGTCTCGTCGAGTCCCGTCACGCCATTACCGCGCAGAATCTGCGCAGGCGCGCCGCCCGCCAGAACGGCCACGGTCTTCAAACCCTTCGCTTGATCGACACTGGTAATCGGTGCGTCACCGACGCGCGTCGTGAAGGCAAGGCCATCGTCCGGGACGATGTCGCCGAGCCAAACGTATTTATCCTCCCGCGCCGGGGTGCGCGCCAAAAAGACCATCACGGCATTCCCCTCGTCGAGGATGGAAACCGCCCGGATAATCGGCAGACCTTCGGACACAAACGGAACCTCCGCCGCCTTGAAGAGATCGGCAACGAAATCAAAGCCGGGGCCTGACAGTTTCTTACCGTCGGTCACGACGGACATCGGCGGTGTATCGAACCCCAGCAGCCTAACCGGCTCGGCTGCCGCCGAGGCAGCGGCAAACCCCAACAATCCGGCGAGAATATTCGAAAGAACGATAGAGGCTTTCATCGCGATCTTTGGAATAGCCATTACCCCACACCACCCTATTTCAGATTGCAGAATGTTCGGAGATAGTACCCTAAAATCGCACGACCGGCCTTATGCTTTTCCCCCGGTTCCAGGGTTTTGTCAGCCCCCTTTGCCGTAGGGGCCTCAGTTGATCTGCGCCCGGAACGCGGCATAACGGCCATCCGCCTTGGCCGCCGCCAGCGCGGTCTGCAGCTTCGTAACGGTTTCCGCCGGAAGCGATTTGGACGCCGTAATCCACCCCGCCGCCGGGACAAGGGTTTTGCCCACGGTAATCGTGTTTGCCTCGGCCCCTTCTTGCTTGATCCAATAGCGCGCGACATTGATGGTCGAAAACCAAGCGTCGAACCGCCCGGCAAGCAGTTTTTTGGCGTTCTGGACGGACGAGGGTGACGGATCGAGGGCGGTAATACCTTGGCCAATCAGTATATTTTTTACGGCATCGCTACTAATTACGCCTATGGACTTCAACGATTTTGCCTGATCGAAACTATCGATCTTCGGATTGCGCGATAGGGTGATAAAGGCAAAACCATCATCTTCGATCAGCCCGCCGATCCAGGTAAAACGGGTCTCGCGGTCGGGCGTGCGGATGAAATAAACCGCTACCGTATTCCCGGCATCGAGCGATTCGGCAATCCGCAACGGCGATTGACCTTCGGCGACAAACGGCACACCAGCAGATTTGAAGAGATCGGCGACGAATTCATACCCCGGGCCGGCGAGCTTATTCCCATCGACGATGGCCGACATCGGTAGAGAATCGAACCCAACCAGCCGAACCGGATCGGCGGCCTGGGTCGATAAGGTCCCAAGCGTGACCGCGCTAAGGGAGAGCGCGGCTAAAGCCCCTCGGATCATTTTAGACATCTGCATCATCGCCTCACTTCATACTGTCTCCGAACGGTGCCTGATATACGCTGATACCGAGACCGTAAAATTATGATTACCAATCTCAGCGATTTTTGAAATATTATTCTATTATATCGTGTCACGAGATCAGCCGGACCCGGGGGGCTGATGCCGCCTCCGGCAGGGGTGCAAACGCCAAGGCCAGAGCATCCGCCCGGTCGGGGCTGGGGACGCCGCGTTTTTTCATTTCGTCCTTACTCTCCAGCTTCAGCCGCCCCCGACTGTCGTAGCGGTAGCGCAGTTCGCCGAGTTGGCGCAGCAACAGATCATCTTGCGGCAGAACCAATCGCCCCGCCGCCGCGCGTTCCCGTAAGCCCCAATAGAGTTCGGCGCGTAGATTGAGGAAGCGTTCCCCCTCCCGTGCCGGGCGTCCAACCAGAATGGGCACAACGGGCGCCCCTTGTTCGCGCAGCCGGTCGGTCACGCCGCCGCCCACGCCGGCGTCATCGACCTGGACGGCAACAGCGCCAGTGGTGTGCCACGCTTCGATGATCCGCCCAACGGTCGCCATCGTATCTTGCTTTCGGAAGGTCGCATAAATTTCTGCCTGGTCACCGCGCCGGAGGATGAGCACGGTTTCATCGCGCCCGAAGCGGGCGATATCCACACCGAGGACCACGGGATTGTCCGCGCTGCCCGCAGCCGTCACCGCCGACTGCAAGAGAGCGGGCGACAGCAAGCGGTCGTCGGCGATATCGGGGAAGCGCCCGCGCACTTTCGCCTGCCAGAGCGGCGACTCCTCCCCCCAGCGCACGCGCATCTCTTCGACCCACAAGGGGCTGACCAGCAGCGGGCGCAAGCCCTCGGGAATGGTTTCCCCGGTAAGGTTCGGCGTTTTGAAAGCATCGATGGGCAGGGTCAAAAACCCGCCGCCGGGGGCACACGCGCGGGCGAAGGGGCCTGCGGGATCGTCCGGGTTCCCAATGGCCAAAAGGCGCGATGCTTCATTGGTGATCAGCGTCTCGGCGGCATCCCACAGCGCCTGGGGCACCCCCGACGCCTCGTCGAAAATCACCAGAACGCGCGCGGCGTGAATGCCTTGAAAGCCAGTCATGTCCCAATCGTTCGGCTTGCGGCCATAGCCGACCAACTCGCCATCGATCAGCCATTCGCTGCGGTTGACCGTTCCGGGAAGCTGGCCCAAGCGGTGCGCCCGTTTGATTTCCCGCCACAGGATCGCCTTAACCTGGGCGTTGGTCGGGGCGGAGGTGACGACAAAACTCTCCCCCGCGTCCCCGGTTGCGATCCACCACGCGGCAAGGCGGCTCGCCAGAAAGCTCTTGCCCGCATCGTGGCAGGAGGGAACGGCAACCCGGCGATGATCGCGCAGCGCCTCGGCAATTTCTCGCTGCCGGGACCAGAGGCTTTCCCCCAAGACGCCAGTGACGAAACCGACCGGATCGGCGCGAAACTCGGTCAGCGAAAGGGGCCGCTCGGCCCCCGTGGCACGGCGGCCCATCGGCGCCTCCCTATCGGCTATGAACAAGAAAACCCCCGCCGGGAGGCACCGACGGGGGGAGGGAATTCGATCATCGACTATCGAGCGGGCTGGCTCAGTGTCGGGGATCACTATCCCTTAGCAGACTTCAGAAGTCAAGAACAAATAGTGAACTTTAATTCTTTTATCCTTTGCCCTTGTCTCGCCATAGGCGGCTGGCACAGTGATGGAAACAACGCAGGGGGGAGGGCGCATGACCGGCAGTTTTCTCGGCGAGCTGATACAGACTATCGCCGACCGGGGGCGCGCTTGGATCGCCCCGGAGCGGGAAACACCCCCCTCCCCCACCCACCTACTGCGCTTATGCGAAGCTTTGCTGTCAAACCGGGGGGAAGCGTCGGGCGTTCGGTTGGCGCAGGAGATTTTAATCGGCTGGCAAGGGCTGACGGCGGGCGATCAGCGGGCCTTCCTCCACGGGTTGGCGGCCCAATTTGGCCCCGATGCCGACGCGCTGGCAAAAGCCATCGCGGCCTATCAGGCGGCGCCCACCCCCGCCGGGGCGACGCGCTTGCACATTGCGGCAGAAGCCCGGCGACAGGAACTTCTGCGCCGCCTCAACCTCGCCCCCGGCGGCACGCTGGCCCTCGTGCGACTGCGGGAAAAGCTGCTCGATCAGCCCGACGGCAGTGGCGACTACGCGGCGCTGGATGCCGATCTAACGCATTTATTCACCTCTTGGTTCAATCGGGGGTTTCTCGTGCTGCGCACCATCGACTGGAAGACCCCGGCGAATATTCTGGAGAAAATCATCCGCTATGAGGCGGTGCATCGCATCCATGATTGGAACGACCTGCGCCGCCGCCTAGAGCCGGAGGACCGGCGCTGCTTCGGCTTTTTTCACCCGCAGTTGAACGACGAGCCGCTGATCTTTGTTGAAGTCGCCCTGACCCGCGCGATCCCCGACGCCATCGCGCCACTGCTGGCCGAAGACCGGGCGCCAATCCCGGCGCGGGAGGCAACGACGGCGGTTTTCTACTCGATTTCCAACTGTCAAACGGGCTTACGCGGCATCAGCTTCGGCAACTTCCTGATCAAACACGTGGTGGAAACCCTAAGCCGGGAGTTTCCGCGCCTCAGTAACTTCGTTACCCTTTCCCCCGTCCCCGGCTTTGCCGGTTGGCTCGCCCGCGCCCGCCAGGAAAATAGCGACCTGCTGACCGCTGAGGATCACGCTGCGCTAACGCTGCTGGAAACCCCCGACTGGGAAAGCCAAGCAGAGAGCCGCAAGGCGCTTGAACCGGTCCTGTTGCGCGCCGCCGCCGCCTATTTCCTCGACGCCAAAGACAAGCGCGGCCGCCCGGTCGATCCGGTGGCGCGCTTTCACCTTGGCAATGGCGCCCGGCTGGAGCGGCTGAACCCATTCGGGGATCTGTCGGCCAAGGGCTTGAGGCAAGCGCATGGGCTGATGGTCAATTACCTCTATCGGCCCGAGGAGATCGAGCGCAATCACGAAGCCTTCGCCACGCTGGGCGAGGTTGTGGCGGCTCCGGCGGTCAGCAAATGGCGGCAAGCGCCGCGCCGCTCGCTGGGGGATCGGCTGCGCGACCTTGCCCCTTCCTAATCGTCCGGTTGAAACAATCGGCGGTGGTGGTGAAACAACGCAACAAGCCGATCGACAACCGCAGCAACACGAGGCGCCTCACGCCGATCTTCGTGAACGACGAGCCAAAGACCGCCGCCGTCCACCGCTAAACTGGGGGAGAAGCGCTGCAAAACTGGGTCGGCGTCGCCGACGAAACGCGGCAGCACTGCGATTCCTACCCCGGCGCGCACGGCATCGTGAATATTCACGCCTTGGGTGCAACGGAGGAGCGGTTGAAGATCCGGCACTTCGCGCAGCAGCCATCGCCCGGACTGAAACCCCATCTGGGCCGCATCAAAGGTAACCCAGGGCGCCCGTTGCCACGCGCCAGGGCGGGCAATATCGGCGAATTGCGGTCGCCCATAGACCGCGAACGCTAAATCTGGCAGTGCCCGGAGAACCACATATCCCCGTTCGGGTCGCCGATGCCGGATGGCGATATCCGCCTCGGCTGTGGCTAAATCGACAAAACTATAGGAATTAACGATTTCGAGCGGCGGCCCATCGTCGAGCAAAACCGCCATATTCTGCGCCAAAAACCGCGATATCCAGCCGCCCGCTGTGATACGGATCGGCGTTTGGTTGCTGGCGACCGCCTCGGCCACCTGCGCCTCGATCCGTTCGGCGCGGTCGCGAAGCGCCTCCCCCTCCGGGGTCAGCGTAAAGCCAGACCGGCTGCGCAACAGCAGATTATGCCCGAGCGACCGTTCCAGCGCCGATAGGGCACGGCTGACCGTTGGGTGGCTCAACCCGAGTTGAGGAGCGGCGCGGGCCACACTGCCGCAGCGCGCCACGGCCAGGAACAGGCGCAGATCATCCCAATTTACCGGGCGGGCAGGTGGGGGTGGCAAGGGCATTTCTTTGCGATCAGATCGAAACACTTTGGCATCGCGGCTTAGCGAAGAAGCGCGCAGCATTCTCGCATGATCCTGATCCGACACAACCTGAAACGCTTTTGCCTGAGCTGGCCCCGCTGGTTCAAGCGCCCCCCGCCCCGGCTGCGGACGGCAGACCTGCCGTCGTATCTCCGCCGGGACTTGAACCTGCCGCCGGAGACGACCGACCCGGGGTGGGTCGGCCTACCCAGGATCAGCGGCGATAGGTTTCCATGATTTTCTCGAGCGTCCCATCGGCGGCCATCGCCTTCAGGGCGCTATTCACCTTCTCCAGCACTGGGGCCGCTGCTTGGGCTTGGCTGCGGGCGACGACGATGTAATTCGGCTCTACCGCCACCCGCTTCGGCAGTACGCTGACCTTATCCAGCGGCTCCTCCAGCGCTTTCATATGGTAGGCCAGGGCGGCCTCCCCCGGATTGATCATCGCGGCATCCAGCCGCCCGGCCATCAATTTCTGCAGGCGTTGGCGCGGGTTGGAATCTGGGTCACCTTGGAAGTGCTTCTGCGCTTCGACAAAGAAGCTGCCGTAGCTGGCGCCGTCCTGATAGCCGATGCGTTTGCCTTTCAAATCCTCGGGCTTATCGAAGGCGAACTCTTTGCCACGCAGCGTAACCAGAATCACTTCGTCGGACCCAACCGGCTCGCTAAACAGAAAAACCTTTTCCCGGTCGGGGGTTTTGAAAATTCCCGTCAACCAACCTTCGCCCGCTTCGCCCTGGGCATAGGCGCGTTTGAAGGGCGCGGCTTCCAACGATAATTCCACTCCGGCGCGGCGAAAGGCTTCCCGCGTTGCATCCACCACATAGCCTTTGGTCTGCGTCCCGTCACGCCACGCTTTTGGCGGCACCGCATCATTGGCGAATAGCTTCACCGGGTCTGCCGCCTGCGCGTGAGCCGCAACCAATAGACCTGCGGCGGCCATTAAAACTGATTTCATCCTATCCCCGCTCCTCTGCCGGTCGATCCGGCCTTTTCTTTGTTATCGGTCATCGGTGGGCAATCCCCAATGGTCCGCACAAGCATCTAATGCAATTCTTAATATTTCGATACCGCTAGCCGGATGCCGTTGGCTGCGGGCTGCCCAGTCGCGGGCGCTGATCCCCTCGCAAAAGACCGCCGTAACCAGACCGCTTAGGATCGGCCCCATCCGCCGACAGAGCAGCCGCCAGACATCGCCCGCACGGTGAACCCCTTCGCCGGGACCGTCAGGAATTTTCTGGGTGCGGGAGGAGGCCGTGGCTAAGCGGTCGCCATAGGCACCGATCAAACGCGGCTCCCGCGTCAAACGCTCCAGCACGCCGCGCAGGCGCATCGCCGCCTCTGCTGTCCGTCCCGATAGGTCACCGCGCGCGAGGTAACGATCAACAACATCCTGCGTCAGCCGGACCGGGGCTGGATTCCCCGCAACAAAATCGGGTGGCAAGGGCATCGGCTCGGCCTGTCGCCGCCGCTCCGGCGTCGGGCGAAGGGCGACAGGGGTCGTTTTTTTCGGCATGGGCGGTCTCCCGGAAAGCAGCAGTCACCCTAAGGCGCGGAGTCGCAGGCCCATAAAAAAGGCCGGGGGAATCGCCCCCCCGGCCTCACCCCATAATATTCATGTTTTGTTCTAATTCTGTCAAGACCCGTCAGACCTACCGGGGGATGAATCGCGACAAGCCTGCCCATAATAGCCAGGATCAGCCAAGGGAGACCCCGATGCGCCCCCATCTTCGCCGCCTGTTGCTGTCGCTGGGGCTGCTCGCCCTCTGCCCCCCGCCCGCTGCGGCCCTGACACCGGAGGAAACCCGGCACCTGCTCGACCGTGCCGGGTTCGGGGCCGCGCCCGACGATTTCGCCGTCTATCGCCCCCTGACCCGTACAGCCGCCGTTGATCGGCTTTTGGGCGATCTCGACGCGCCGACGCTGACGCCTGACCCGGCATTCCTGGCCGAACCGCGCCCGGACGCCGTAACCTATCGCGCTATCAGCGATAAACCCCCTGAGGAACGCCGCGCCTTTACCCTCGCCCGCCGGGGGGAAGCATTGGCGATCCGGGGCTGGTGGCTGCAAGAAATGATCGGGGGCCGCGCCCCCTTGCGCGAGCGGCTGGCGCTGATCTGGCACGGCCATTTCACCTCGGCCTTCGATAAGGTGCGCGTGCCCGACCTGATGTGGCGACAAGTCGCCTTGTTCCGCACGGAGGGCACGCGCAATTTTGCCGATCTGCTGCGCAGCATCGGCAAGGATGGGGCGATGTTCCGCTATCTCGACGTTCCCGCCAGCCGCAAGGGCAAGCCGAACGAAAATTTCGCCCGCGAGCTGCTGGAACTTTATACCCTGGGTGCGGGGAATTATACGGAGCAGGATATTAAGGAAGCGGCTAAAGCGATGGTCGGCTGGCGGCTGAACGCGGGCGACTTGACGCCCGTTTTCATGCCCGCCGCCGCCGTTCCTGGGCCGAAGCAGGTACTGGGCGCGACCGTCGAGACGACGGGCGATGTCATCGACCTGCTGCTCAAACAGCGCGCCACCGCCCGCTTCATCACCGAAAAACTCTGGCTGGCTTTCATCTCGCCAGACCCGGATAAGGCCGAGGTTGATCGGCTCGCCGCGCGCTTCTTCGACAGCGGTTACCAGCTTCGCCCCCTTGTGCGCGATCTTTTGCTCAGCCCGGCCTTCTGGTCGCCGGACGCACAGGGGCGGCTGGTGAAATCCCCGGTCGATCTGGTCGTTGGGGCCGTCCGGCAGTTTGATATGCCGGTCAAAGACCCGCGCCGCCTCGCTATCGAAACCCGCCTGCTCGGGCAAGACTTGCTCGATCCCCCCAATGTGCGCGGCTGGCCGGGCGGGATGGAGTGGATCACCACCGATACGCTGCTGAAACGCCGCGCGGTGCTGACCCGCCTTGCCTATGGCGAACCGCCCGAACCCGCCCGCCGCCAACCGGATGGGATCGCCGCCGAATATGCCCGGCTCGTCGGTCTCGACCAGGCGGCCCCCACCCCCGGGATGCAGGGCCGGGCAGTGGTACTCAGCGATTTCTTCGCCAAACATCCGCTGTTCTTGGGCGATGAGGGCCTGTTACAGAAATCTGTGCTGGCCGAACCGCCGGTGCAGCCGCCCACCCGCTCCACCCCGCCCGACCGGCTGCTGGAACTGCTGCTCGACCCCGCTTACGAGGTAAAATGATGCTGAACCGTCGCCATTTCCTCCGGCTCTCGGCCTTTGCGGGCGGGGCCTTGCTCTTGCCTAGCGGGTGCGCCGTCGTACCGACCGGCCCACAGACAAAAGCTGCTGCCGGGAAGCCCGAAACACTGGTGCTCGTCGAATTCCAGGGCGGTAACGATGGGCTGAATACCGTCGCACCGATCAAAGACCCGCTCTATCGCAGCCTCCGCCCCACCCTGGCCCTTTCAGAGGCCGACGCCCTGCCGGTGGGCCGCGATTTGGCCCTGCATCCCGCGCTAAAACCGACGATGGCCCTCTGGGATGCGGGCGACCTCGCCGTTGTGCTGGGGGTCGGCTATCCCAACCCCGACCGCTCGCATTTCCGGTCGATTGATATTTGGGATACCGCGTCGGACGCCGACCGGGTGCTAAGCACCGGCTGGATCACCCGCGCCCTGCAAACCCAGCCGCGCCCGCGCGCTGCCGATGCTTTCGTTCTGGGCCGCCCGCACCTGGGGCCGGTGACGGGAAGCGGGATCAAGGCCGTCTCGCTCAGCAATCCGGGCACTTTTGCTAAAGCCGCTACCGCCGTCTCGATCCCCGAGATGCAGCGCCGCAACCCGATCCTCGACCAAATCAGCACCGTTCAAGGCACCTTGCGGGTCGCGGGGGATGATATTCAGAACCGCCTCAAGGCCGTTCCCGCCAGCCTGACCGCCGATTTCCCGAAAACCAATATTGGCGGTCAGTTTGCCGATGCGATGCGGCTACTGGCGGCGGGAGTCGAGGCGCCGGTGATCAAACTATCGCTCGGCAGTTTCGATACCCATATCGACCAAGCCCCGCAGCATGCTCGCCTGCTCGGCGATTTCGCTGCGGGCCTCGCCGCCTTCCGCAAAGCCGCCCAAGCGAGCGGCCACTGGGACCGGGTGATCCTTCTCACCTATTCCGAATTCGGACGCCGCCCTGCCGAAAACGCCAGCAAGGGCACCGACCACGGCACGGCCGCCCCGCAGTTCCTGGCCGGGGGCGCCGTGCGCGGCGGGCTGATCGGCACGCAACCCGCCCTTGATCGGCTGCAAAACGACGATCTCGTCCACACGATGGATTTTCGGCAGGTCTATGCGGGCCTGCTGCAAGGGATATGGGGGATTGCACCAGAGAAGGTGTTTGGGAAGCCGGTGGATGCCACGGCAGGGCTGATCGCCTAAGGCTTAGGCTTGCTGGTGGGCCCGGCCGGATTCGAACCGACGACAACACCGTTATGAGCGGCGCGTTCTAACCGCTGAACTACAGGCCCCCGCAGCGATCCCGGCGCAAGGCCGGGTAAGGTTTATGAAAGCAAAAGGGGCGTTCCGTCAAGAACGCCCCTTTGGTTTTGAGCCGATATTTTTACGCTTAAATGCTTAGGTATCCAGGAAGCTGCGCAATTTACGGCTGCGGCTGGGATGCTTCAGCTTGCGCAGCGCCTTGGCTTCGATCTGGCGGATACGCTCGCGGGTGACCGAAAACTGCTGGCCGACTTCTTCCAGCGTGTGGTCGGTGTTCATGCCAATGCCGAAGCGCATGCGCAGCACCCGTTCTTCACGCGGGGTGAGAGTCGCGAGAATGCGCGTGGTGGTTTCGCGCAGATTGGCCTGAATGGCGGCATCGAGCGGCAGAACGGCGTTCTTATCCTCGATGAAATCGCCAAGATGGCTATCTTCCTCGTCACCAATCGGCGTTTCGAGCGAGATTGGCTCTTTGGCGATCTTCAGAACCTTGCGCACCTTTTCCAGTGGCATCATCAGCTTTTCGGCCAATTCTTCCGGCGTCGGTTCGCGGCCGATTTCGTGCAGCATTTGGCGCGAGGTGCGCACCAGCTTATTGATCGTTTCGATCATATGCACGGGAATGCGGATGGTGCGGGCCTGATCGGCAATCGAGCGGGTGATTGCCTGCCGGATCCACCAAGTCGCATAGGTCGAGAACTTATAGCCGCGCCGATACTCGAACTTATCGACGGCCTTCATCAGACCGATATTGCCTTCCTGGATCAAATCGAGGAACTGCAAACCACGGTTCGTATACTTCTTGGCGATGGAGATGACGAGGCGCAGGTTGGCCTCCACCATTTCCTTTTTCGCCCGGCTTGCTTCGCGTTCGCCCTTCTGGATTTTCTGCACCATCGAGCGGAATTCGCCGATGGGCAGCGTCACTTCTTCAGCAAAAGCAGCGATATCATCCCGGATCTTCTGGGCTTCATCGGCATGCTTATCGTAGAAGCGCGTCCACTTCGTGCTGCGGCCTTTGACCGTTTCCAGCCAGTTCGGCACCAGCTCGTTGCCCATATAGGCTTCGAGGAAGTCCGCGCGCGGCACTTTGGTCGACTCGGCCATGCGCAGCATCTTACCGTCGAGCTGCAACAGCTTACGCGCCAGCAGATTATGCTGTTCGACCAATTGTTCGATGCGCTGCGGGTTAAGGCGGACGGTCTTGGTGATTTCCACCAGATCGCTACGCGCCTTTTCGTATTTCTTCTCGTTCGCGGGCGCCAGCGGTTCGCCCTTCAGCACCGTTGCAACACGCTTTTCCTGGAGCTTGGCGAGCTTCACCTGGGCTTCGGCGATCTCGGCGAACCGCTCCATATACTGCGGCAGCAGTTCGGCTTCCATCGCCGATAGGGACACGCCCGGCTCGTCGCTTTCGGCCTCGCCCTCAGCACCCGGGACGGCGGCTTCTTCTTCCTCGCTCTCTTCGGCTTCCTCGCTATCGGCGACGGCACCCGCCGCCAATAGTTCGGGCGGAATATCCTCGTCTTCCGCCGGGGCACCGCTGCCGTAGGAGGCTTCGAGATCGATGATGTCGCGCAGCAGCATGCCTTCGACGGCCAGCGCCTGCGCCCAGGCCACGATGGCGCGCTGGGTCAGCGGGCTTTCGCACAGGCCGGAGATCATCGCCTCGCGGCCGGCCTCGATGCGCTTGGCGATGGCAATTTCGCCTTCGCGGGACAAAAGCTCGACCGAACCCATTTCGCGCAGATACATGCGCACGGGATCGTCGGTCCGGCCGACTTCATCCTCGTCCACATTGCCGCGCGCATCGCCTTCGCCCTCGGCTTCCTCGCTCTCGGCTTCGGCCTCGTCGCCTTCGACGATGTTGATGCCCAGCTCAGACAGCATCGCCAGCGTATCTTCGATCTGCTCCGAAGAAACCTGATCCTGGGGAAGTGCCGAATTCAGCTCGTCATAGGTCACATAGCCGCGCTCTTTGCCCTTGGCCGTCAGTTTTTTGACGGCGGCAGCGACGGTATCGACCAATGGACTTTCGAGAGCTTCTTCCTGCGGGGTTTGTTCTTCTGCGGTATTCGCTGCCTTCTGCGCCATTCTTGACCCTCGCCAACCAAACCTAAGCGTCGCGACCCAACCTATGCCCCTGTCATGCCAAAAGCATGCCGGGCGCCCCTTCTACCCCAAGCGCGTTACGATGGTGCGACAGCATCCATCGGCCCACCCTCCTCCTCGTCACCGCCATGCGCGCGGGCACGGTCGGCGAAAAGCGCCTTGTAGCGCGCCCATGCCTCCGCCGTCTCTTCCGATAGCGTTACCGCCATCAGCAAGCGCCGGTCTTCAGCAACGCGCCGGTCCATCAGCCTGCCGAAAATTTCGGCGACCTTTGCACGCACATCCTGGGGAAACGCTTCACGTCGCGTGAAGGGAAACGTTCCGGCGACGTCTTTCTGCATCACATGCGACAGCATAAAGGCGTGCTCGCTCTCCGCGAGATGGGACTGCAGGGCATCGGCGTCAAGGCCGGGACGGGTAGCCGTTACGTTTACGATTTCCCGCCGAAGCGAGTCAAGCCCCGCATCGGCAAACTCGATATCCGCTAGAGCTTCGTGCCAATGATCGAACAGAAAAGGATGATTGAGAAAGGCCGCCAGCAAGGCGCGGGTATGCATCCGTTCGGCGATCAACGGGGTGGAGGCGACCGTGGCATTCGGCCTGTCCTTCAAAAACGGATCGGGTTCTTGCCACCGCCCGCGCTTTCCGCTGGGCTGCCGAGCGCGCGGCACATAGGCGGGCGCGGCGACCTCGGGCACCGGCTGCGCCGGCGCAACGCCAAACAGCGCCGTTAAGCGCTGGTCGATCTCGGTCTGATAGAGCCGCCGTACATCGGCATCGGCTATCGTGGCGACCTGAGCATGCAGATCGCGCGACAGTTCGGCCTTACGCTCCGGCGTATCCAGCGCCCGGCCCGCCTGCGCACCGGTCCACAGCGCGTCGATCAACGGGCGGGCTACCGTCAGCGCCTCCCGCAGCCGGGCGGGACCGCCGGGGCGGCCCAGAAGATCATCGGGATCAAGCCCTTCCGGCAGCGTGGCAAAGCGTAAGGAGCGGCCCGCTTTCAGCAGGGGTAGCGCCCGCAAGGCCGCACGCATCATCGCTTTCTGCCCAGCGGAATCGCCGTCGAGACAGAGGATCGGTTCCGGCGCGAGGCGCCAGAGTTCTTCCATCTGCTCCTCGGTCAAGGCGGTGCCGAGCGGGGCCACCGCCGTATCGAACCCCGCGCGGTGCAGGGCGATCACATCCATATAGCCTTCGGCCAGGATGATTTCCTGCTTCTTCGCGGCGCTGGGGCGGGCGTGATGCAGGGCATAAAGGCTGCGCCCCTTGTGGAACAAAGGCGTTTCTGGGCTGTTCAGATATTTCGGCTGCCCATCGCCCAGAATGCGCCCACCGAAGGCAATCACCCGCCCGCGCCGGTCGCAGATCGGGAACATCACCCGGCCCCGGAACCTATCATAGGGATCGGGCTTTTCTTCCACTCGGATCAGCAGCCCGGCCTCGACCAGCATGGCATCATCGAAACCTTGGATTTTGAGGGCGACCTTCAACCCGTCGCGCTGATCGGGCGCCCAGCCCAGGCGGAATTTGCCGATATCGGCCTCTGGCACACCGCGCTTTTCGAGATACTCGCGCGCCGGGGCACCAGACGGGCCGCGCAAGGCTTGTTCGAAATACAGGCAGGCCGCTTCCATCGCGGCTTCTAGCGTCTGGCGTTTTTCGACCGTTTTACGGTCCTGGGGCGTATCATTGGGAACGGGAATCCCCGCTTCTGCCGCCAAGCGCTGTACGGTTTCGGCAAAGCCCAGCCCTTCGGTCTGCATAACGAAGGACACAATGTCCCCATGCGCGCCGCAGCCGAAGCAATGGTAAAAGCCCTTATCGTCATTGACGAAAAAGCTAGGCGATTTTTCGTTATGGAAGGGACAGAGGCCCGAAAACTCCCGCCCCTTGCGGGTAAGCTTCACCTTCCGCCCGACCACCGAGGAGGTGGGGACGCGCGTGCGCAGATCGTCGAGAAACTGCGGCGGGAAAGCCATGGGCGGTCTTTCGAAACGGGGAGAGTATCCCCTCCCCCCTTTTGGGGTTAGGCGGTCAGCTTAGCCTTAACCTGGGCACTCGCGGCCTGAAAATCCATGGCCCCCGCAAAGCGCGCCTTCAACTCGTTCATCACCTTGCCCATGTCTTTGATCCCGGCGGCGCCAATATCGGCGATCACCGCGGCGATGGCGGCATCGGCTTCTGCGGGCGACATGGCTTGCGGCAAAAACCGCTCGATCACCGCGATTTCCGCCGCTTCCTTTTCGGCGAGTTCCGGACGGCCGCCCTGTTCATAGAGGGTGATCGACTCGCGGCGCTGTTTGATCATGCTTTGCAGCATCGACAGGATCGCATCGTCGGGAATGGCCTCGACACCGCTGGGGCGGGCGGCGATGTCCTTATCCTTCAGGGCGGCCTGGATCATCCGCAGCGACCCTACCGCCGCCTGATCCCGCTCGCGCATCGCGGTCTTATAGGCTTCGGTGATCTGCGTGCGCAGGCTGCTCATGATGCGTACTCCTTACGGCTTTAAAACAAGGGCGGGATCATAGCCGAAGCGGCTTGACGAGGGCCAGCCTTGTAACGCTGACCTGCGTTTTGAACAAGGATAGAGGCTTGCAGGAACTCGGTTTCCCGATAATCTGTCTGATAACCAGACAAGAATAAACCCTAGGGAAGACGCACTATGCACCTCGGCACTCAAAACGCCGCCCGCGATGATACCGATTATCGCATGTTCGCCCAGCTTGGCCTGAGACATCTCTGCGCTGATCCGCCCGGTAAGCCGACCGGCTGGACGCTGGACGATCTGCTGCGCCACCGCGAAAAGGTGGAGAGCTTCGGCATGAGTCTCGACATGGTGCAGCTTCCCATGAGTTCGCGGCCCATCGAGATGCAGGACAGCCCCGATATTCTGCTGGCGGGGCCGAACCGCGACCGGCAAATCGAGGTGATCTGCCGCCTGATCGAAAACCTTAAGAAAGCTGGGATCCCGGCAGCGAAATATAACCTGAACCTGATCGGCATTCCGCGCACCGAGATGGAAATCGGGCGCGGCGGCTCGCGTCACGAAGCCTTCCGCTGGGATAAGGCCGACCAAAGCGCTGCCCCCGGCGCGGCGGGCATGGTGTCGGAAGACGAAAATTGGGAGCGGATTGATTATTTCCTCTCCCACGTCGTGCCCGTCGCCGAGGCCAACCAAATCCGCCTGGCCTGCCACCCGCATGATCCCTATACCCCGCCGGGCTATAAGGGTGTGACGCGGGTGCTGGGGACGGTGGAGGGGTTGAAGAAATTCGTGACCCTGCACGATAGCCCCTATCACGGCCTCAACTTCTGCCAGGGCACCGTCGCAGAAATGCTGGACGATCCGCGCACCGAAATCGCCGATGTCATCCGCTGGTTCGGCAGCCGGGGGAAAATCTTCAACGTCCATTTCCGCAATATCCGGGGCTGCAAACTCTCCTTCATGGAGGTTTTCCCGGATGATGGCGATATGGATATGTTCGACAGCCTAAAGGCCTATGCCGAGACCGGCTACAAATACATGCTGATGCCGGATCACGTGCCGCATATCGACGCACGCGATCCAGACGGCACCGCATTTTCCTTCTGTTTTGGCTATATTCAGGGATTGCTGGCGGGGATCAACCAACTCTATCCCGGCGCCGTGACGGCCTAGCCCCCCTCACCCTACCCTCTCCCCCCGGGGGGGAGAGGGTTTGCGTCCCTAGACATACCCGGTCGAACCGTCTGGCTTGATTGGCACCTTGCGCTGCCAATGGACGTAATCTTCGGTCCCGAGGATGTCCTCGTTGATCTCCACCCCCCAGCCGGGTCGGTCAGGGCGAAGTTCTAGATAACCGTCCTTGGGCAGATAGGGGTCTTTGACGTAGAAGGCGCCTTCCCCGGCCACGGGCGCATTGGAAACCTTGTCGCCGCCGCCATCAAAGCGATACCCCGGCCCCTGGGGCAGCCGATATTCGAGAATGCGGAAGTTCGGCTGGGCCGCGCAGAAATGCAGGTTCACGGCGGTGGCCAGCGGCCCCATTGGGTTGTGGGGCGCGACGGTGACGTAATGGGCTTCGGCCAGCGCAGCGATCTTGCGCATCTCCAACAACCCGCCGACCACGCAGATATCCGGCTGAATAATATCCGCCCCACGCGCTTCCAAAAGCCGCAGAAATTCGAACCGGCTATAGAGCGATTCGCCCGTTGCCAGCGTGCAAGTCACGCCGCGCTTCACCTCGCCCCACGCTTCGAAATTCTCTGGCCTGATCGGCTCTTCGAAGAACAAAGGATCATAGGGGGCCAAGGCATTGCCGAGCTGGATGGCCTGCTTCGGCTCGAAAATCTTGGCGTGGGCGTCGAAGGCGATGTCGTAATGCGTGGCCACCGTCTCGCGCAGGCTGCGGAAGTATTCGGCGCTGGTGCGCACCACTTCGCCCCAGCGGTTCTGGTGGATATTGAGGCGATAGGGGCTGAGCTTGAAGGCCGATAGGCCCCATTGCTCATACAGCGCATCCATCTCGTCCTTGGCTTCCAGCGGGTCGGGCGCGGTATAGATACCTGCATAGACCTTCACCCGGTCGCGGGCATTGCCGCCCAACAGCTTATAGACCGGCACGCCCAGCGCCTTGGCGGAAAGATCCCACAGGCAATGGTCGATGGCCGAAATCGCCGCCAGCCCCAGCGCCCCTGGGGGGAAACGCGCCTGCTGCATCAGCATCATGATGAGGTATTCGATGCGGCTGGGGTCGTGCCCCTTGATCATCGGGAATAGATAGTCCAGCAGCGGGAACAGCGCCTTGTCCGGCCCGTGGTTGTAGCATTCGCCCCAGCCGGTCAAACCATCGTCGGTATCGATGGCGATCAGGACGCGCGGACGGTCCTTATCGCGCGACATGAAGGCGCGCAAACGCTCGATTTTCATTCGTTCTCGTCCTTACCCAGTATAGCGCATGCGCTGATGAATGCTGCGGTTGCGCGGATCGGGGCGCGGAATCGCCGATAGCAGCGCTTTCGTGTAGGGATGCTCCGGCGCGGTGCAGACCTGCTCCGCCTCGCCCAGTTCGACCAGCTTGCCGCGATACATCACCGCCACCCGGTCGCACATGTAGCGAATGACGCCAAGATCGTGGCTGATGAAGATATAGGACAGGCCCAGCCGGTCCTGGAGTTCCATCAAGAGATCGAGCACTTGGGCGCGGATCGACACATCAAGCGCTGAGGTGGCTTCGTCGGCGACGACAATGCGCGGGTTCAGCGAAATGGCGCGGGCGATGCCGATGCGCTGGCGCTGCCCGCCGGAGAAAGCGTGTGGATAGCGTTCGCGCCAATCGGGGTTGAGGCCGACCTGCTGCATCAGTTCCGCGACGCGATCATCCAACTCCTTGCCCTTGGCGATGCCATTCACCAGCATCGGTTCGCCGATCACCTGGGCCACCGTCATGCGCGGGTTGAGGGAGCTGATAGGGTCTTGGAAAATCATGCGGATTTCGCGGCGGCAGTCTTTTAACTGCTGCGGTGTCGCCGTCACTAGATCAACAGTGCTGCCGTCCGCCCGGTGATAGATTGCCGAACCGGAGTTGGGGTTATAGACGCGCAGCAGGCAGCGCCCGACCGTCGTCTTGCCCGACCCGGATTCGCCGACAACGCCCAAGGTTTCCCCGGGCCGCAGGGTGAGCGAGACATTATCCACCGCCTTCACCGACCCGCCGAAGGTCATGCAGAGGTTCCTGACCTCCAGCACCGGCGGCAGCGCGTCGGACAGCGGTACACGCTTGGCACGCGCTTCGGCCTTTTGCTCCAGCTTCACGACCGAGCCGATGAGCATCTTGGTATACTCATCCTGCGGGGCGTGGAAAATCGTATCGACGCTGCCTTGCTCCATCACCTTGCCGTGGTACATCACCAACACGTCATCGGCGATTTCGGCAACCACACCCATATCGTGGGTGATGAACATCACCGCCATGCCATGTTCCTGCTGAAGACGGCGGATCAGGTCGATAATTTCAGCCTGAGTCGTGACATCGAGCGCGGTCGTCGGCTCGTCAGCAATGAGAAGTTCCGGGTTGCAGGCCAGCGACATGGCGATCATCACGCGCTGACGCATGCCGCCCGAAAACTCGAAGGTATAGCGGTCGATAGCCTGTTCCGGGCGGGGGATTTCCACTTGGCGCAGCAATTCGATGCAGCGCTCCCGCGCCTCCGCCTTCTTCAGCCCCAGGTGCAGTTGCAGCACTTCGATGATCTGATTGCCGACCGTATGGATCGGCGAGAGCGAAGACATCGGCTCCTGAAAGATCATCGCAATATCGCGGCCGCGAATCGCCCGGATGTCCTTGGAGCGCGGGTGCAGCTTTGCGAGATCGACGTTGGACCCATCGTTGCGGTGCCAAATCATCTCCCCGCCGACGATCTTGCCCGGCGCATCGACGATTTGCAGGATCGAGCGCGCCGTAACGCTTTTGCCCGACCCAGATTCGCCGACGATGCAGAGCGTCTTGCCGCGCTCCAGGGTGAAGGAGACGCCGTCCACCGCCTTCACCAGCCCGCCGCGGGTGGGGAAGACGGTCTGGAGGTTGCGCACCTCCAGCAGCGGGCCGGTCGTCGGTTTGGCGTGAACGAGGCGCAAGTGACGATCCTGTCTCATTTGTTGTACGGGTCGGCGGCGTCGCGCATCCCGTCTCCCAGGAAGTTGAGGGCAACCACGGCCAGAACCACGGCGACGCCGGGGGCAAACAGCCAAGGGGCGGTGGCGATGGAGCGGATGTTCTGAGCCTCGCGCAGCAACACCCCCCAGGAAATCGTCGGCGGCTGCAACCCGAGACCGAGGAAGCTGAGCGAGGTTTCGGCCAGGATCATCGCCGGGATAGCCAGGGTCATGGAGGCGATGATATGGCTCGCAAAACTCGGCAGCATATGGCGGAAGATGATGCGCGGCTCGTTCACGCCATCGAGCCGGGCCGCCGTCACGAATTCTTCCGTGCGCAAGCTAAGGAACCGACCGCGCACGACGCGGGCCAACTGCGCCCAGCCGGTCAGCGACAGAATGACCGTGATCATGAAGTAATTCAGCGTCGCCGGCCAATCCTGCGGCAGCGCGGCGGACAGCGCGAGCCAGATGGGGATGCTGGGCAGCGCCAGCACAAATTCGATGACCCGCTGGATGACGAAATCGGTTTTGCCGCCGTAATAGCCGGAAATCCCGCCAAGCAGCACGCCGAGGGTCAGCGACAGAAACACCCCGATCAGCCCGACCGAGAGGGAAATCTGCGTGCCTTCAATCATGCGGGAGAAGACACAGCGGCCCAACCGGTCGGCCCCGAGCAGATAGACCGGGCGGCGCGGATCTTCCGGCGCCAGGATATGGGTGGTGCTGCTGATCAGCCCGAGGATCTTATACTCATACCCCTGGCCGAAGAATTTCAGATAGACCTTGCGGGTCGGGTCTTCGACATAGATCGGCGCGAGCGACACCGGATCACGCTTCATCACCAATTGGTTCACATGCGGACGGAAAGACCAGCTTCCATCCGCCGCCGTATCGATGAAGTGCAACATCTGCGGCGGCTGGAACGCGGCGCGCGCGTCCTGTTTTTCCGGCTCATTGATGGCAAAAAAACCCGGCGCCACCGCGATGAGATAGAGAAAACTGGTGATTACCAGCCCCACCATCGCCATGCGGTGACGGCGGAAGGCCCACCACATCAGGCTCCATTGCGAGGCAACGACGAATTTAGAACGGTCAACCGCAAGGGCGACATCGGTCATGGCGGCTACTCCAGCCGAATGCGCGGGTCAGCCAGCGCCAGCAGAATATCGCTGAGCAGCGAGCCGATCAGCGTCAAGGCGCAGATCAGAAGAACGAAGGCCCCGGCCAGATACATGTCCTGCGCCATCAGCGATTGCAGCAGCAGCGGCCCCGCCGTCGGCAAGTTCAGAACGATGGCCACGATGATCGAGCCCGAAATCAGGTTCGGCAGCAGCCACGCCAGGGTGGAAATGAAGGGATTGAGGGCGACGCGCACGGGATATTTCAGCAGCAGCCGGAATTCCGATAGGCCCTTGGCCCGCGCGGTCGTTACATAGGGCTTGCTGAGTTCGTCCAGCATATTGGCGCGCATCACGCGGATCAGGCTGGCGGTGCCGGAAACGGCCAGGATGATGACCGGGATCCAGAGATGGTGCATCAAATCGACGACGCGGCCCCAACTCCAGGGCGCTTGCACATATTCTTCCGAAAACAGCCCGCCGACTTCCTGACCAAACTCGACCACCGCCACATACATCAGCACCAGCGCCAGCAGGAAGCTGGGCACGGCCAGCCCGACGAAGCTGAAGAAGGTCGCGATATAATCGCCGATGGAATATTTCTTCACGGCGGAGAAGACGCCGATCGGCAAGGCGATGCCCCAGGTAACGATGAGCGTGGAGAAGGTCAGGATCAGGGTCAGCGCCATGCGCTCCCAAATCAGGCCCTGCACCGGCTGTTGCCATTCGAAGCTCATGCCGAAATCGCCCGCCGTGACGATGTTCCACACCCATTTAAGGTATTGCACCAGCATGGGCTGATCGAGGCCAAAGCGCTCGCGCAAGGCCGCCGCCGCCGCTTGATCGACGACTTCGTTAGAGGACGCGAGCGTGGCGATATAGGTCGTCACAAAGTCGCCGGGGGGAAGCTGGATGAGAACGAACGCCAGAAAGCTGATGACCAGCAACGACGGGATCATCCACAGCAGCCGCGTTACGATAAAGCGCGCCATGATTTATGTCCCATAAGGGGAAAGAGGGGGCCGGTTCACCGCGAACCGGCCCGAAGGGGGAGAGGTTTTAGGCTTTGAAGAAATATTGCGCCGGCAGGGTCGGCGACGGATTGGGATAGGACCAGCTATCCGGCATCTTATCCGGCACGTTCTGCAGATTATTGCGGCAGACGCCGAAGGTATTGACGCCCAGGCAGATGCCGACCGTTTCGAACGCCTCATAGGTCAGATCGAGCATTTGCTTCACATACTCGGCCCGCTTTTGCAGATCGGTCGTGCCGCGCGCCTGATCGTACAGCGCAAAGCGCTTCTTCTGGCTTTCCGGCGGCTCCTCGCCCGATTTGCCGCCCGAGGTGAACCACAGCGCCCAAGGAATAGCGTAGCGCGACCCCTGCGGGTGATAGGCGAAATAATCGCGCGGATCGAACATCAGATCGAGACCGCCCGAGCCGGACCAAGACGCGGCGTCATGATCGTTATTATCGCCGCGCGTATAATACAGGGCGCGTTCGATGGTATTGACCTTAATTTCGATGCCGATATCGGCCCAATAGCGCTTCACCAGTTCCAGCACGTCCACCTGATCGGGGTAGAGCGTCGGGATGACGTCGATGGCAAAAAAGACCTTCGAGCCATCGGGATGCGTGCGGAAATTGCCAGCTTTCTTGTAACCGAGCTTATCGAGGATGGCATTGGCCTGGGCCGGGTCAAACTCGGTGAACTGATTGGCCAGCTTTTCATGATACCAGGGATGACCAGGGCGTGGGCTGGTCTGATACGGGACCGACTGCCCCAGATAGACCAGTTCGATGATTTCCTTGCGGTCGATCCCGAGCGACAGCGCCTTACGAAACTCCTTATTGCCGAACATCGCCCGCATTTTCGGGTCTTTGTGCAGAATATTTAGATGGATCTGCACCTGCTGCGCGTTGGCGGCAATCAGCTCGACCAAGCGATAATCGCCGCGCTTGGTGTTCTGCGACAGGGTGGGCTTATTCGACAGCGTGTTGATATGGCGATCCTGATAGTCGATCTTGCCACCAACGACATCAAGCATCAGCGACTCGACGTCCTGGGAGATCGAATAGGTCACCTGGTCGATATAGGGTAACTGATTCCCCTGCTGATCGACCTGCCAGAAGAAGGGGTTGCGCACCGCAACCACGCGGGTGGCCCCGCCGGTATAGGGTTCCTTGATGATCCAGGGGTCCATCGTCGGGCGGTCTGGGTTACCCCAGCGCGACGGAATTTCGATATCGCCGCATTTGGAGCGGAAATAGGCCGGCCAATCGGACTGCCCCGCCGCTTTCGCCTGCTCATCGACCTTCGGGTTATATTTCGGGTGGAACTGGCTGCAATAATGCTTAGCGAACAGCGTGGTGTGCTGGCCCAGCGGCGTCGCCAGATTTTCGAGGAACAGAGCATAAGGCGCCGCGAAAGTAAATTTCACCGTCGTTTCATCGACCTTTTCGCAGACCACCGGCTTGCCGCCGATCACGATCTGCGACGGGGTGGCCTTATAAAGATCGGCGTTCTTGGCGCAATCTTCGATCGAAAAGACAATATCGTCGGCGGTGAAGGGTTTACCGTCCGACCATTTCAGCCCCTTGCGCAGGTAGAAGGTGAACTGCGTTGCGTCGGCGCTCACCTCCCATTTATGGGCAAGGTTCGGCACGACGCCGGTGAATTCGACATTCCAACGCACCAGATTCTGCGGGCCGATGACCTTCAGAATGCCGTTATGATCGGCGGAGCCGCGCAAGCCGCGCCGCAGGGCGCCGCCATAGCGACCGACCTGCTTCACTTGCACGACATCGGGGCTTTCCGGCAGGCGCTGCGCCAGCGGTGGCAATTTGCCCTCGGCGACCAGTTTGGCGAGATCGGGCGCTTCCTTCGCGGCACTCTGCGCGAAGGTAAACGAGGAGGGCAGCGCCGACAGGGCGGCCACACCGGCAGCCCCCTGAATGAAGCGGCGGCGATTCAGGCTCCAGGCGGCGGGTAGATTAGGGGTACGCTTATCAGTCGGGGCCATTGCTTTCCTCCCACGGAATAAAGGCGTTCGGGCAGCGAAAGGCCGACCGGGAACGATCCCGTCGATGGAAGGTCATGCTTCCAGTTTCCTCCGCTGTGCTGTTGGCAGCATCCCGGCGGGTTTTCCCCGCTTCTCCTCGAAACTCTGTGGAAGCGAAGGTCACTTGTCAATTCACAAGTCATACTTGACTGACAAATTTTTAAACAGATTGAATAAATAATGCCGAGCACAGCCTTTTAGAGCATAGGCGAAAAAAAAGGGCTGCGATAAACGCAGCCCGAGTTTAGGGAGGAAACGTCCGCAGAGCGGACAAATCATCGATAACGATGACGCAATGCAACATAGGGGAAGTTGACCAATACGACAAGCCCAAATGCCCCCACGGATCGGCATGGGACCCATGCAAGAAATCCAGAGACGCCCTATCAGCCTTTTTGGTCACTCCGAAGGCACCGTAATATACTGAAATATATGGTAAAACTTAACAGTTTGTTAGGACTGCGCCCCTACGAAAGTGCTGTTGCTCTGATTTTGGCTAACAGCGGCGTCACGAGTTTTCTCGTCTTAAACTGCACCAGAAGATATGACCTTTTTATCGCAGCGCATCATGATTAAGCCGTCAGATGTCGGTCAGGCAGTAAGCGGCGCAGTAGCCCCTGACGCGGGCCAACCAGCAGCGACACCGCGTAGAGGGCGCCCGCCATGAGAATAATCGCCGGGCCAGACGGCAAATCGAGGTGATAGGACAGGATCAGGCCACCGAAACCGGCGATCATGCCGATCCCGGACGCCACCGCCGCAAGGCTCCAGAGTTGCTGCGCCCAAAACCGCGCCGCCGCAGCCGGCAACATCATCATCCCCACGGCCATCAATGTCCCCAGCGCCTGGAACCCAGCGACGAGGTTCAGCACGACCAGCACGATGAAACTGACGTGGTACAGCGCCCCCGGCGCCCCCAGCGCCCGAAAAAACCCAGGGTCGAGGCATTCGATCACCAGCGGTCGGTAAATCACCGCCAGGGTTAGCAGCGTGAGGCTGCTAATCCCCGCCACCAGCAGCAGCGACGCGCTATCGACGGCCAGGATCGTGCCGAACAGCACGTGGATCAGATCGACATTACTGCCGCGCGTCGAGACGATCATCACCCCCGCCGCCAGCGAGATCAGATAAAAGGCGGCGAAACTGGCATCTTCGCGCAAACTGGTCACGCGGGAAATCAGCCCGGCCAGCAGAGCCACCGTTAGCCCGGCAATAAAGCCGCCCAGCCCCATCGCCCAGAGCGACAGGCCTGCGAGCAGAAAGCCGATGGCCGCGCCCGGTAGCACCGCATGGCTCATCGCGTCGCCGACCAAGGCCATGCGGCGCAGGATCAGCAGGGTTCCCATCGGCCCGCACCCTAAAGCCAGGGCAATGCAGGCGACCAGCGCCCGACGCATAAAGGCAAAATCGGCGAAGGGGGCGATAACCGCCGCCCACAAGGTTTCAAGCATGAAGAGCCCCGAAAAAAGGGTCAGGCGACCGCCTGATGACAGTGCGGGGCGGTTTCGTCCCAGGCTTCCGACCGGCTGCGGGCTTTCGCGAGATTGGCCGCCGTCAGCACCGCCTCGGTCGCCCCCCATCCCAGACACTCCCGCGCCATCAGCAGGGTCTGCGGGAAGCATTGGCGCACTTGGTCAAAGTCATGCAGCACGGCAATCACCGTGCGCGCTTCGCCATGCCAGCGGGTCACGAGATCCAGCAGGTCCGCCGTCGTGCGGGCGTCGATGGCATTAAACGGCTCGTCGAGCAGAATAACGCGGGCATCCTGCACCATTAGCCGGGCGAACAGCACGCGCTGCATCTGTCCGGCGGAAAGTTGGTCGATCATCCGCCGCTCGAACCCCGCGAGACCAACGGCCTCAAGCGCGTGCAGCGCCGCGTGCCGATCCGCCTGCCCTGCCCCGCCGAATACGCCCAGGCGCTTCCAGCGGCCCATCAGCACCATATCGAAGACCGAGAGCGGGAAACTGCGGTCGATCTCTGCCTGCTGCGGCAGATAGGCAATATCGCCCTTCCGCAAGCCGCGGCGGTCCACTTTCCCAGAAGACGGCGGCAGCAACCCGGCAATCGCCTTCAGCAGCGTCGATTTCCCCGCGCCGTTCGGACCAACAATAGCGGTTAGGCTGCCGTCGCGAAACTCGCCTGTCAAATGATGCACCGCCGGGTGCCGGTCGTAGGTTAGGGTCAGATTATCGAGCCGGATCATGCCACGACCTCCACCAGCGCCCAGGCGACGGCACCCCACAACAGCAGCAGAACACCGGCAACGCAGGCGATCCGGGGCAGAAGACCCCAGCCAAATGGGCTGAGCGGGGGGGCGGAATGAGACATAGCGATGTTATAGTGTAACGCCAGCACTCCGGCAAGCTGGGAGCCGTGCAGGAAGCGGGCGGCAGGGTTTCAAGACAAATTGATCTTGACCTTGCCCCCGTGGGAAGCCTGCATACTGGTGCAGTCCGTGTAACCGCCTTACGAAGGAAAATCATAGTGCTGCGTCTCACCCGCCGTCAGTTTATCGCCGGAAGCGCCCTCCTCGGGGCGGCCCTTGCCACGCCCGGTGCGCAGGCGCAAACCCGGCCGCGCTTTCTGAAGATCGACACGCGGACGCTCGTGGTGAACGGCAAGGCGGCGCGCGTCTTTAGCCTGACGGAGAGCGGCCGCCACAGCGGACTAAAGTTCGATCCCGGCGAACGGTTTACCGTGGCGCTGGAAAACCGGCTGACCGAGCCCAGCATCATCCATTGGCACGGGATGACGCCCCGCCCGGAAGACGATGGCGTTTATGACACGGGCTATGGTGCCCCCCTCGCCCCGGGTGAAACGCGCAAATATGACTTTCCGGCCCGGCCTGGCACCCATTGGATGCACTCCCACCACGGGCTGCAGGAACAGGCCCTGCTGGCCGCGCCGCTGATCGTGCGCACGGCAGAGGATTTGGCCGAGGACGCACAGGAAGTTGTCGTCCTGCTGCATGATTTTACCTTCCGCGACCCAGCCGAAATTCTGGCCGGTCTAACCGGCACCCCGGCCTCCGGCGGTGGCATGAACCACGGCGCGATGAACCACGGGGCTATGTCCCACGGAACCAGCGGCGGGATGGACCTCAACGATGTCGAGTTCGACGCCTATCTTGCCAACGACCGCACGCTCGATGACCCGGAAGTTGTGCCCGTGGAGCGCAATGGGCGGGTGCGGCTGCGCATCATCAATGGTGCATCGGCGACAGCCTTCTGGATCGACCTTGGCGGCACGCTCGCCTCGGCCATCGCCGTCGATGGCAACCCGGTGACGCCGCTTGTCGGCAGCCGCTTTCCCTTAGCGCAGGGCCAACGGATTGATCTGATGTTAACGGTTCCGGCGGGCGGCATCGTGCCGGTCTTCGCCCGGCGGGAGGGCGATACCATCCGCACCGGCCTCGTGCTTGCCGCCCCCGGCGCTCTGGTTCCGAAACTGCCTGAACGGACGCCGGCGCAAGAAGCTCCGGTCGATCTATCGCTGGAAACCCAATTACGCGCGCCGACGCCCCTCCCCGCCCGCGCCGCCGATATGGTGCAGGAAGTGATGCTGATGGGGTCGATGGCCCCCTATGCCTGGACGATGGATGGCCAAACCTGGGACACCCGCAACCGCCTGACCGTCAAAGCTGGGCAGCGGGTGGAACTGACCTTCTGGAACCATTCGATGATGGCCCATCCGATGCACCTACACGGCCATCATTTCCAAGTCGTCGGCATCGGCGATGCGCGTTTTTCCGGCGCGATCCGCGATACGGTTCTGGTGCCGCCAATGGCGCGGGTAACGATTGCCTTCGATGCCGATAATCCCGGACGGTGGCTCTACCATTGCCACAATCTCTACCACATGGCCGCCGGGATGATGTCGGAGATTGTCTACGCCTAGCGCGTCCAGGCAGCGTTCTGAAGCACGATGCGATAGCCGTCGGGGTCTTCGAAGGTCACGCCCGCAGCGTCCCAGAACGGATTATAGGATTGCACCGGCGCCGCCCCGAAAGCGATCAAACGATCGCGGGCGGCGCTCCAGATCACTTGGTCGGGCAGGTAGAACACCAGCAAATTATCTTGCGTCGGCGCCCGCCCGACGCGATGGCCGGGTTGATGGGTGAATTCCAAATGCCAGGGGGCTGCGGGATGCCCGAGGATCACCCCATCGAAGCCATTATGGGCGGTAAAGCATGAAAGTTCCGAAAAGCCCAGACCGTCGCGGTAAAACGCCACGACAGTCTGAAGCTGATCGGTTGGCCGGGCGACCCGCAGCGTAATCCCGGCGGGGATCACTTCGCGAAGTAATCCTGCAAGGGCCGCACGCCCATCGTTTCCCCGCGCAGGGCTTCAATGGCGCGGACCGCCGCGCGGGCGCCCGCCACCGTGGTCATATAGGCGATCCCCGCCGTCAGCGCGGCGCGGCGGAGGGAGAAGCTATCGGCAATCGCCACCTTGCCCTCGGCGGTATTGAAGACAAGCTGGATTTCGCCGGAGCGCATCAGGTCGGTCACGTCCGGGCGGCCTTCCGTCACCTTATTGACGAACTGCACCTCGATCCCGTGGTCCTTCAAATAGGCCCCCGTGCCGCGCGTTGCGACGATACGGAAACCGAGACCGGCCAGTGAGCGGGCCAGCGGCACCATTGCGGGCTTGTCGCTTTCCTTCACCGAGATGAAGCAGGTTCCGGCGATCGGCAGATGGCTGCCTGCCGCGCTTTGAGCCTTGGCGAAGGCCCGCCCGAAATCGACATCAAGGCCCATGACCTCGCCAGTCGATTTCATTTCCGGCCCCAGGATCGTATCGACGCCGGGGAAACGGTTGAATGGGAAAACGGCTTCCTTCACGGCCACATGGGGCGCGCTGGCGGGCGGCGGCGGGAAGGCGGCAAGCGCTTCCCCGGCCATGATACGCGCCGCCATCTTGGCAATCGGGCGGCCCGTGGCCTTGGCGACGAAGGGCACCGTGCGGCTGGCGCGCGGGTTCACTTCAAGGATATAGACCGTCTGGTCCTTCACTGCGAACTGCACGTTCATCAGGCCGATTACCTTCAGCGCGCGGGCAAGCTGCACGGTTTGGGCGCGGATTTCGTCGATGATGGCGGGCGGCAGGGAGTACGGCGGCAGGGCGCAGGCGCTATCGCCGGAATGGATGCCCGCTTCCTCGATATGCTCCATGATCCCGGCGACCAAGACGTCCTTGCCGTCCGACACGGCATCGACGTCCACTTCGATGGCGTCGCGCAGGTAGCTGTCGATCAGCACCGGCGTGGTGCCCGAAACCTGCACAGCGGTAGAGACGTAACGGCGCAGACCTTCGACGTCATGGACGATTTCCATCGCCCGCCCGCCGAGCACATAGGACGGACGGATGACGACCGGATAGCCGACCTGTTCAGCGACCTTCTCCGCTTCTTCCGCCGACCGGGCCGTGCCGTTCTTCGGCTGGCGAAGCCCGAGCTGCTGCAACAGCACCTGGAAGCGTTCGCGGTCTTCAGCGAGATCGATGGCGTCCGGCGAGGTGCCGAGGATGGGAATCCCGGCGGCTTCGAGCGCAGCGGCGAGCTTTAGCGGCGTCTGCCCGCCGAACTGCACGATGGCACCCAGCAGCGTGCCCTTGCTCTGTTCGCGCCGGGCGATGGCGATCACGTCTTCGCCGGTCAGCGGTTCGAAATAGAGCCGGTCGGAGGTGTCGTAATCGGTCGAGACGGTTTCCGGGTTGCAGTTGACCATGATCGTCTCATAGCCCGCATCCTTCAGCGCATAGGCGGCATGGACGCAGCAATAGTCGAACTCGATGCCCTGGCCGATGCGGTTTGGCCCGCCGCCGAGGATCATCACCTTCTTGCGGTCGGTCGGGTCGGCTTCGCATTCGGCGGGTTCGACGCCATTGCCTTCATAGGTCGAATACATATAGGGCGTGTCGGAGGCGAATTCCGCCGCGCAGGTATCGATGCGCTTGAACACCGGCAGAATACCCAAGGCGGCGCGATGGGCGGCTACTCCCGCTTCGGTCTGCCCCGTCAGCTTGGCGAGGCGCGCGTCGGAGAAACCCAGCGCCTTCAAGCGATGCAGCCCGGAACGGTCGCGCGGCAGCCCCTTCGCCTTGATCGCGGCTTCTTCGGCAACGATGGCGTGAAGCTGGCGCAGGAACCAGGGATCGACCTTGGTGGCGGTATAGACTTCCTCGACGCTCATGCCCTCGCGGAAGGCTTGGCCGATGATGCGGATACGGTCCGGCGTTGGGGTGGACAACGCGGCGCGCAGCCCATCGACGGCGATGTCGTCGAGACCCGCCAGGCCAGTTTCGAGACCGCGCAGCGCCTTCTGGAAGCTCTCGGCGAAGGTGCGGCCGATGGCCATGACTTCCCCGACCGACTTCATCGAGGTGGTCAGCGTCGGGCTGGCGCCGGGGAATTTTTCGAAGGTAAAGCGCGGAATTTTGGTGACGATATAGTCAATCGTCGGCTCGAAGCTGGCTGGGGTGACCTTGGTAATGTCGTTCTGTAGCTCGTCCAGCGTATAGCCCACCGCCAGTTTGGCCGCGACCTTGGCAATCGGGAAGCCCGTGGCTTTTGACGCCAGCGCCGAGGAGCGGCTGACGCGCGGGTTCATTTCGATCACCACCATGCGCCCGTTTTCCGGGTTCACGGCGAACTGCACGTTCGACCCACCGGTATCGACGCCAATCTCGCGCAGCACGGCGATCGAGGCGTCACGCATGATCTGATATTCTTTATCGGTCAGCGTCAGCGCCGGGGCGACGGTAATGCTGTCGCCGGTATGCACACCCATCGGATCGATGTTTTCGATGGAGCAGATGATGATGCAATTGTCGGCGCGGTCGCGCACAACTTCCATCTCATACTCTTTCCAGCCCAGCACCGATTCTTCGACGAGGACGGAGCCGACCGGCGAGAGCTTAATCCCGCCCGCGACGATGGCCTCGAACTCTTCAACATTATAAGCAATGCCGCCGCCCTGGCCGCCCAAGGTGAACGACGGACGGATGATGGCCGGCAGCCCGACCTGGGCCAGCGCCGCGCGCCCTTCCTCCAGCGAGGTCACGAGGTGGCTTTTCGGGCTTTCAAGGCCGATCTTTTCCATCGCCTCGCGGAACAACTGCCGATCTTCCGCCTTTTCAATCGCGTCGCGCTTGGCGCCGATCAGCTCCACGCCGAATTTTTCCAGCGTGCCATTGGCATCGAGCGCCAGGGCACAGTTCAGCGCCGTTTGGCCGCCCATCGTCGGCAGCAGCGCATCGGGCCGTTCGGCTTCGATGACGCGGGCGACGAATTCCGGGGTGATCGGTTCAATATAGGTCGCATCCGCCAATTCCGGGTCGGTCATGATCGTCGCCGGGTTGGAGTTGACGAGGATGACGCGATAGCCTTCCGCCCGCAGCGCCTTGACCGCTTGGGCACCGGAGTAATCGAACTCACAGGCCTGACCAATAACAATCGGCCCCGCGCCGATGATGAGGATGGAGGAAATATCGGTACGTTTCGGCATGGGGCGGCACTCTCGTCAGTCGGCGGGCGGCGGGGCGTTTAGGCGGAAGGTCGACGGGCAGAACGTCTAGCGTTTATGCGCTTCGATCAGCTTCGCGAACCGGTCGAACAGATAATGGCTGTCCGAGGGGCCGGGGCTGGCTTCCGGGTGATATTGAACGGAGAAGACCGGGCGGCTGTTCAGGCGGAAGCCTTCGTTGCTGCCGTCGAACAGCGACACATGAGTCACGGTCGCATCGGCCGGTAGGGTTTCTTCGCGCACGACGAACCCGTGGTTCTGGCTGGTGATTTCGACCTTGCCGGTTTCGAGATCCTTAACCGGATGGTTCGCGCCGCGATGGCCGCGATCCATTTTCTTCGTCTTGGCCCCCAGCGATAGGGCGAGCAATTGATGGCCGAGGCAGATGCCGAAGATCGGCAGATCCTTCGCCAGTAGCCCTTGGATGGTCGGCACGGCATAAGCCCCGGTCGCCGCCGGGTCCCCTGGGCCATTGGACAGAAAAACGCCATCGGGCTTCAGCGCCAGGATGTCATCGGCCGTGGCGGTGGCCGGAACCACCGTCACCCGCGCGCCCGTTGCGGCTAGGCAGCGCAGAATATTCTGCTTCGCGCCATAATCGATGGCGACGACGTGATGGTCCGGGCTGTCTTGCTCCGCATAACCGGCGCCGAGGCTCCAGGTCGATTGCGTCCAGGCATAGCTCTGACGGGTTGAAACCTCGATCGCGAGGTCCATGCCTTCGAGGCCGGGCCAGGCCTTCGCTTCGGCCTTAGCGGCCTCAATATCGGCATCGGTAATGCCCGCCGGATTATGGACGATCACACCGGTCGGCGCGCCCTGGTCGCGGATCAAGCGGGTCAGGCGGCGGGTATCGATCCCAGCAAGCCCAACGAGGTTCCAAGCCTTCAGCCACGCATCGAACTTCTGCACCGATCGCCAGTTGGACGGCTCGGTCACATCGGTCTTGACGATCAGGCCGCGAGCGGCGGGCGTCTTGGTTTCGATATCTTCCGGGTTCGTGCCGGTGTTTCCGATATGCGGGAAGGTGAAGGTAATGATCTGTCCGGCATAAGACGGGTCGGTCATGATTTCCTGATAGCCGGTCAGCGACGTATTGAAGCAGACTTCCCCAACCGATCGCCCCGACGCTCCGAACCCACGCCCCCACAGTACAGTGCCATCTTGAAGAATAAGAGCGCCGGTCGGGGTGGGGGCGGCATCGGTCATGGCATTCCTCATAAAAGGCTGGCGGGCGGGCAAATTGCGGAGCCTATACGGGAGCCGCCCCCCAGGGTCAACCCCACGGGGCCTATTTTCCAAGCATAGCCGCCCCCCGCTGGCCGGATTGCGGTTTAAGGCGCGCGGGCAACCGTTGCCCCCAAAACAATCTTATGGTATTTCAGCCCTATAGCGACAGAAAAACCACTGTGTTCCTGCCGCTCCCGATTCAGCTAATTTTGGATAAAACCGGATGATTACCGAAGATACTAAAAAAAATTGGGAAGAATTCGGAAAAAATAATCCTTACTACGGCGTTAATACTGCCGAGGTCTATCGGGGCTCAGAATTAGACGAGGAACGTAAACGCCGCTTCTTCGCGCAAGGCCGCGCGCACATTGATTGCCTGATGCGCGGCCCCATCGCCGCGCGCCACAGCGGCCCGTTCGGCACCGCCGTCGATTTTGGCGTCGGCGTCGGGCGGTTGGCGATTCCACTTACGCAGTATGCCGATCAAGTTTGGGGGGTTGATATCGCCCAATCGATGCTGGATCGCGCCGCCCGCCACGCGCAGGAAGCTGGGGTTGGGCCGCTCAACCTATGCCGGTCGGTCGCCGATCTGCCCCAGGACGTCGATTTCGTCCATTCCTATATCGTTATCCAGCATATTCCCGTCCCAGTCGGCGAAGAGATTATCTTGGGGCTTTACGATAAACTGCGCCCCGGCGGCATCGGCGCGCTGCATGTGCCGATTTCGGACGCGCGGGCGCCGTTAAAGCGCTATGCCGCCCTCGCCCAGAAATACATCACGCCGCTGCGCTATCTCTTCAATCTGCTGCGCGGCGCACCACTGTCCGATCCGGTGATGCAGATGAATATCTATGACATTAACCGGATCGCGGGCCTGCTGCTGAAGCGCGGCGCGGTCAATCTCCAGCTCGCGCGCACCCCCTCGGCCTGGGAAGGCGTCTATATCATCTTCACCAAAGGCGATAGCGCGAGCGCTGGAACCTGGTGGACGCCAGAAGCCGAAGGGAAACTCTAAGCCTTCGGTTTCTTATCAGGGTCGGGCAGCGGCGAATCATCATCGAACAAAATACGGTTCGCCGCCCCGTCCATATCCTCATACTGCCCGGATTTGAGCGACCAGAGGAAAGCGGCCAGCGCCCCGCCGCCCAGCAACAGGCTGACCGGGATTAGATAGATCAGGATATCCACGGCACCCTCCGACGCGCCAAACGGAAACTATTGGCGATAACCAGCAGCGAAGACGACGACATGGCCGCTGCTGCGATCAGCGGCGTGACCAGCCCGGCAATCGCCAGCGGCACCGCCAGAAGATTATACACCAGCGCAATCAGCAGATTTTCCCGCGCCAACCGCTGCGCCGCCCGCCCGGTATCGAGCGCGAGAAGCACGGGGGCGAGTTTTTCGCCCTGGAAGACCAGATCCGCCGTCGTCTGCGCCACATCGGCGGCACTGGTGGGAGAGAGGGAAACGGTCGCCGCCGCCAGCGCCGGGGCGTCGTTCAAACCATCGCCGACCATCAATACGTTCCGCCCTTCGGCGCGCAGATTTTCCAGAAAAGCGACCTTATCCGCCGGGGTTGCCCCCCCGCGCCAGTCGGTCATCCCCAGCGTCTCGGCCACGGCTTGGGCTGCGACGGGCCGGTCGCCAGAGAGGAGCGCCAACCGATAGCCCTGCTGGCGTAGGGCATCCATCACCGCCCGTGCATCGGGGCGCAGCGGATCGGTAAAGATAAAGCGCACCGGCGCCTGACCGGGTTCGGTAAACCAAAGCTCCGGCGCGCTATCGTCCGCTGCCCCCGCCCCGCCGCAGAAACTGCGGCTGCCAAGGCGCACCTCGCCGGTCGGGGACGTCCAACGCAGCCCGAGACCTGGGATTTCCTCGACACCGTCGCGGGCGGTGCCGGGACCGGCGGCCTCCACCAGCGCCCGCGATAACGGGTGGCGGCTGGCGCGCGCCAAGGTCGCCGCGCGGTTGAGGAGATCGGCGGAATAGCCCTCCCGCGCTTGAAGAACGGGCCGACCGAGCGTTAGTGTCCCTGTCTTGTCGAAAACAATGTCGGTCACGCCGTCGAGCCGTTCCAGCGCGGTGGCGGATTTCAGCAGCACGCCGCGCTTCATCAGGCGGGCGCTCGCCAACACCTGCACCACGGGCACCGCGAGGGCCAGCGCGCAGGGGCAGGTGATGATCAGCACGGCCACCGCCGCATAGAGCGCATCCTGCCAGGGCGCCCCCATTCCGAATACCCAGCCGAGGAAGGTCGCCAGCGCCGTTACATGCACGACCGGCGCGTAGCGTTTCGCCACCCGGTCGGCCAGCGCGATGAAGCGCGAGCGGCGCGACTCCGCCGCTTCCATCAGGCGGACGATTTCGGCCAGCAACGTGCCGTCGCCGGTAGCAGTCGCTTCGCAGGTCAAGGGGGCGCCGAGGTTCAGCATGCCCGCGTGGACCGTATCGCCGGGCTTTACCGAGCGCGGCAGGCTTTCCCCCGTGACAAGACTGGTATCGAGCGCCGACGTGCCCTCAACAACGCAGCCATCGACGCCAATGCGCTCGCCTGCCGCGACCAGAATGCGGTCGCCGACGGCCACGCGGTCGGCGGGCAGCGTCGTAACCGTGCCGCCTTTGCCCAGCACCCGCACCGCCGTTGTCCGCAAGGTGAGCAATTGTTCGGCGACAGCCCGCGCCGCACCGCGCGCATAGTGATCGAACACCCGGCCAACCAGCAGGAAGAACAGCAGCATGGTCACGCCGTCAAAAAAGGCGTGCTCCGCCCCCTGCGAGGTTTGATAGAGGCTCATCAGCGTCGTCAGCGTCACGCCGATGGAAACGGGCACATCCATATTGGTGTGCCCCTGGCGCAACGCCGCCCAGGCTGATTTGAAGAAGGGCTGCCCGGCATAAAGCACGGCGGGCAAGGCAATCAGCGCCGAAACCCAATGCAGCAAGTCGCGCGTCGCCTGCCCCATGCCCTGCACATGTCCGGCCCAAATGCCGACCGACAGCAGCATGATATTCATCGCGGCAAACCCAGCGACGGCGAGCGCCCGCAACAGTTCCTTACTCGTGCGATCACGGGCGGTTTTCAGGCTTTGCGGATCGAAGGGAATCAGCCGATACCCGAGCTTTTCGATAGCTTCCACCGGGCGGCGCCAATCGTCCGGCGTGCCGTGCCAGGTGAGGCGCAGGCGGCTGGTGGTCATATTGACCCGGCCTTCCAGCATGCCCGGCAGTTTCGCCAAAACCGCTTCGATCAGCCAAACGCAGGCCGCGCATTGCAGACCATCGACCATAACGGTCAGGCTGGCCGTCCCCGTGTCCTTTCCCGGGCGAACGAAGGCGGCCATGTCGGCCCCCTCCTCCTCCGGGCGGGGGGCGCGGGCGTCGGGATCGAGGCACCGGCGCGCGTAATATTGATCGAGACCGAGGTCATGGATCAGCGCATAAGCGCCCGCGCAACCGTGGCAGCAGAACCGTTCCCCCGGCTCGATACTAGCCGCGAGAGGCTCCCCGCAATGGGCGCAAGCGGTTAGCGCCGGACTCTCGGGAACCGCCTCGGCCCGCAGCGCTGTCATCGCACGATCAACCGCTGATCGAGCACGGCATGGTCCGTGCCCCGGCGCACCACCATACGCGCCTCCCACTGGCCCGGGCGCAGACCGGTCACGGTCGCCTGCGCCGTCCCGCCTTCGACCGGCAGGGTCAGAACCGGCAGGCTATCGCCCTCCAACGGGCGCGACAGGGTGAGTTGCACGACGGCGTCAGCGAGCGGCCCGGTGGCATCCGTCACAGCGATCACCACCCGGCCCGTGCCCTTGGCGGCATCGAACCCGCTAACGGTCGTCTGCGCCTGCCACCCGAGTTTCGCTTGCTCCCGCGCTGCCGCCAGCAACTTATTATAGGCGATACCGCGCTCGTAAGGTTTTTCGACAACCAGCCCTACGGGCTGCCGGGTCGAGTAATAAAGCAGAAAACCATTGGGGATCAGCACGGTCAGAAACCCAACGACGAAGACCCATGGAATCCAGCGGGACCGGCGAGAAAGATCGGCAGCGGGTAGCGTCGTCATAATCGGCTCCTCAATCATAGAATACACATTCCCAAGGGCGCGGGCGCTCACCCGCGCAGGGGATGCGCTAGGGAACGGGCGGGCCGATGAACAAGGTCTCGGCGGCGGCACGTTCACCGGTTTTGCTGTTCTTAACCGCCACGGTGACGGATAGGCGTTCCTGCTGCAACTGGGCCTTCGGCGCCTTGACGAACAGCCGAATGGTGCTGACCGTATCGGCGGGCAGGACGAGTTTTTCCGCGCTTAGCTCGCTATCATCCTGACCGCGCACCGCAAGGTCCGCCCCCGGCAGACCGGTAACGCTTAGCGTGAAATCCTGGGCGTCACGCTGCTTGTTGATGATCTTCAGCGTATAGGCATTGCGGATGCTGCCATCGGATAGGCCGACGAACAGCGGCGCCCGGTCGCGCAACACCGTGATTTCCGTCGTCGCGCGCGACAATAGCCCCCACAGCATGACGGCGGACAGGATCACCAGCGCCGCCACATAGATAAACGTACGGGCGCGGAAGAATTTATACTTGGCCTCCTTGCCCGCCGCTTTCGCCTGCTGATGCGCCAGCGTATCCCAGGTAATCAGGCCTTTCGGCCGGTCCACCTTGCTCATGACCTCGTCGCAGGCATCGGCACAGAGACCGCAGTTGATACATTCAAGCTGCACGCCGTCGCGGATATCGATGCCGGTCGGGCAGACCGCCACACACTGCTTGCAGTCGATGCAGTCGCCGCGCCCGTCCCACGGGTCGCCCGCCTTATGCTTACCGCGCGGCTCGCCCCGCCATTTCTGATAGGTGACGATGAGCGTTTGTTCATCAAGCATCGCCGCCTGAAAGCGCGGCCAAGGGCACATATAGGTGCACACCTGCTCCCGCGCCCAGCCTGCCAGCACATAGGTCGTCGCCGTAAACAGGCCGACGAAGAAATAGGTCGTGCCGCCCGCCTCGCCGGTAAAAAACTGCCGCGTGACGGTTGGAGCATCCTGATAATACATGATCCAGGCGCCGCCAGTGGCCAGGGCAATGACCAGCCAGATCGCGTGTTTCAGCAGCTTCTTGCCCCATTTCGAGGCCGACCAGGGCGCTTGATCAAGGCGCATCCGGGCGTTGCGGTCGCCTTCGATCCGCCGTTCGACCCAAAGGTAAAGATCGGTCCAAACCGTCTGCGGGCAGGAATAGCCGCACCACAGCCGCCCAAACAGGCTCGTGACCAAGAAGAGCGCGACGGCGGCCAGAATCAACAGGCCCGTGAGGTAATAAATTTCCTGCGGCCAGATTTCGAGACCGAAAAAATACCCACGCCGCCCATCGAGATCGAGCAAGATTGCCTGGTTCGGCAAGCCCGGTCCCCGGTCCCAACGCAGCCAGGGGACGAGGTAATAGACCGCAAGGCAGAAAATCAGAATGGCCCATTTGACCTGACGAGCCGGACCGCTGACCGCCTTGGGGTAAACTTTCACCCGATTGGCATAGAGCGAGTCGCCCGCCGACTTCAGCGTCTCGCGCTGCTGTTTGGCGGAGAGAACGGGATCGCTCCCGTCAGGATGAAGGGAAGCGGGCTTTGCCGCGGTCCGGGCTACCGGCTGGTCGGCCATTCTCTAAAACTCCACCCCGCCCCGCGCACTGCAGACGCGCGGGGCGGGGTTCTATCGTCAAGTCACAGGATACATGGGTGGGGACTCGCAGCCGCCTTACTGGCCGCCCCCCAACGAATGCACATAGAGGGTTACCATTTTGATCTGCGCCTCGGTCAGACGGCCCGACCACGCCGGCATCACGCCTTGACGCGGGGCGCTGATCTGCTTAACCAACGACGCTTTGTCGCCGCCATAGAGCCAAATGGCATCGGAAAGACGCGGCCCGCCGAGGTCTTTCAACCCTTCGCCTTTGGCACCGTGGCAGGCGACGCATTGTTCGCCGAAGACCACCGCACCGCGCTTAGCCGCATCGGACAGGGCCGTGCCCGCCGGGGTGCCGAGCGCCAGAACATAGTCGGCCACATCGCTGATCTGGGCCGGGGTCAGCAGACCATCGGCGCCGAAGCGCGGCATCGCCGAGTCGCGGGCATCCGCCCCGCCGTTGCGGATCCCGTGGGTAACCGTCTGCTGGATCGCGGCGCGCGTGCCGCCCCACAGCCAATCATCGTCCGCCAGCACGGGGAAGCCGCCGGGGCGGCCCGACCCGCCGACGCCGTGACAGGGGGCGCAATTATCGTTGAAAACAGCGCGCCCGCCGGTCAGGGCGAAAGTCGCCAGTTCCGGGTTCTTCTGCACATCGTCAATCGGCGTTTCTGCCAGCTTGGCCATCATCGGTGCGCGCTGGTCCGCCGCCTGCTTCAGCGCGGTTTCGATATTCTGCCGCTCGGAATAGCCGAGAAGCCCCTTGAAATAGGTCCCCCCCAGCGGCACCGAGGGATAGAGTATCATCCAGATGACACCCCACACGATGGTGGCATACAGCGTGTAGAGCCACCACTTCGGCAGGGGCGTATTGAGTTCCTTAATCCCGTCCCACTCGTGGCCGGTCGTATCGGTGCCGGTAACGGCATCCTTTTCGATTTTCGTCGGCATGGCCGTAATCCTTCATGCAAATCCCGAGCAGGCGGCAAAGCCTGCGACGACGCATTTGCGGCAAATCTCAGCGGTCGTCTTCGAGCGGAATGCGGGCGTGGGCATCCATCGCCTTACGGCGCTTGGGCCAATACACCCAGACAATCATCCCGATGAACAGCATCAAGACCCAAGCGATCCAGTAGGACCGAACTGTCATGTAGAGATCGACGAGATCCATGACGCGCTCCTTACTGCTGGAGATCCTTGAGGGTCAGCGCGTTGAAATCGACCAGCGTGCCGAGCATCTGGAGGTAGGCGACGAGCGCGTCCATCTCCGTCAGCTTCGCGGGGTCGCCGTCGAAATCGCCCGTCACCGCTTTCGGGTAGCGCTTCAGCAGCGCCGCCGTATCGGCGTCGGGGTTGGCCTGATCCCTCAGATCCTTCTCCGCTTGGGCGATTTGCTCCTCGGTATACGGCACGCCGACGCGCTTGTTCGCGGTCAGATGGCCCGCCGGATCGACGAACTTCAACTCGCGCTGTGCCAAGAAAGCATAGGCGGGCATCACGGAGCCGGGAACGATGGCCTGCGGATTTTCCAAATGGGCGACGTGCCAGGCGTTCGAATATTTGCCGCCGACGCGCGCCAAATCCGGCCCAGTGCGCTTCGATCCCCACTGGAACGGCTTGTCGTACTTGCTTTCCGCGGCAATCGAGTAGGGACCGTACCGCTCCACCTCGTCCCGGAAGGGGCGAATCTGCTGGCTATGGCAGAGGTAGCAGCCTTCACGGACGTAGACATTGCGGCCCGCCAGCTCAAGCGGTGTATAGGGGCGCACCCCTTCCACCTTCTCGATGGTGGTTTCGACCGTGAACAGCGGCACGATTTCGACCAGACCGCCGATGGCGACCGTCGGCAAGATCAGAACGCTCAGAAGCAGCGCGTTCTTTTCGATGACTTCGTGTTTGAAACCCATGATTACGCCTCCGCCTTCACGGTCGCGGCCTTCGCCACGGGTTCCGCTGCTTCACCACGCCGCACGGTCATGATGAGGTTGTAGACCATGATCAACGCGCCAACGACGAACAGAACGCCGCCCATAGCCCGGATCACATAGAAGGGGTGCATCGCCTGAACGGTTTCGATGAAGGAATATTGCAGGAAGCCGAACTGGTCATAGGCGCGCCACATCAGGCCCTGCATGATCCCGGAAACCCACATCGAGGTAATGTAGAGAACGATCCCCAGGGTCGCGGTCCAGAAGTGCCAAGCGGCCAGCTTCTTCGAGTAGATGTCCTTCTTCCCCCACAGGTTCGGCACCATGTAATAGAGCGCGCCGAAGCAGATGAAGGCGACCCAGCCCAAGGCCCCGGAATGCACATGGCCGATGGTCCAATCGGTGTAATGGCTGAGCGCATTCACCTGACGAACCGACATCAGCGGGCCTTCAAAGGTGCTCATCCCATAGAAACCGACGGCGGAAACCGAGAAGCGCAGGCCCGGATCGGTCCGTAGCTTGTCCCAGGCGCCCGAGAGGGTCATGAGGCCGTTGATCATGCCGCCCCAGGAAGGCATCCACAGGATGATCGAGAAGACCATGCCCAGCGTCTGCGCCCAATCCGGCAAGGCAGTGTAGTGCAGATGGTGCGGACCCGCCCAGATATAGAGGAAAATCAACGCCCAGAAGTGGATGATCGACAGGCGATAGGAATAGATCGGACGTTCGGCGCGTTTCGGGATGTAGTAGTACATCATCGCGAGGAAGCCGGCGGTCAGGAAGAAGCCCACGGCATTATGGCCGTACCACCATTGCACCAGCGCATCCTGCACCCCGGAGTAAACCGAGTAGCTCTTAGCGCTGAACAGGCTGACCGGCATCGACAGGTTATTACCGATGTGCAGCATAGCGATGGTGATGATGAAGGCTAGGTAGAACCAGTTGGCCACATAGATATGCGGCTCTTTGCGCTTCATCAGCGTGCCGAGGAAGACGATCAGATAGGCAACCCAAACGATGGTTAGCCACAGATCGATGAACCATTCCGGTTCGGCATATTCCTTACCCTGGGAATAGCCCAGCACATAGCTAAGCGCCGCCATCACGATGAAGAACTGATAGCCCCAGAACACGAATTCGGCCAGGGCGCGCCCGCCGAACAGCGGCGTGCGGCAAGTGCGCTGTACGACCTGGAACGAGGTTCCGATCAGCATCGACCCACCGAAAGCAAAAATCGCCGCCGAGGTGTGGACCGGGCGCAGACGGCCGAAGGTCGTATATTCCAAACCCAGGTTTAGGGCCGGAAACGCCAATTGAAAGGCGATATAGGTGCCCGCCGCAAACGCCACCACGGCCCAAAACACAGCCATGATCACAAATTTGCGGACGACATCCTCATTATAGGCCTCAACAGCGCGCGCGGGCGCGGCCGTCGATCCCAGGGCCAAGGTTGCGTCCATGATGGCAATTCCCAATTACGTCAGAAACCCGGCGTGAGTGCCGCCGCCTTGGCCACACTCTTGCCGGAATTATCTTTTTGATTATGCGGCGGCTGCCGCACAAAGACCTTGATCCAAATCAAGCCCCCGGCGCACGCCTAGGCGTGGCGTTCTTGATCAGCCCGATCAAAATGGCCCTTGATCAGTTGGAAATTGAACAGGACGGCAAAAACGAACAGCGATAAGCCGAACAGGTGAACTTCCGAATCGTGGGCCCCCGAGGCCATGAACAAGCCGCCGATCCCCAGCACGGCCACGAAAAGGCCGATGATGCTATCGATAAGGCCGGTCTTCATACTGCAGCTCCTTATGCAAAGGGCGAGAGGAGAACGGGGGCCACACTATCCGGGTTGCGTGTCAATTAGGCGGCGTCACAAGGTCACGGTAAGCATGCCAAGTGGCGTGGCCGATCAACGGCATCAGAAGAATGAACCCCAGGTAAAAGGTTGCGATACTTACCGCAGTTGCGAAAGCGATCAAGCCCGCCCAAAGGGCCATGGCCGGCCAGTTGAGACGCACCGCAAGAACACTCGTCGCCACCGCTTCGACGACGTTCACGTCGCGGTCCAACAGCATCGGGATCGACACGCAGGACACCGCAAACGCAATCGCCGCCAAGGCCGCCCCCAGAATGGTCCCGACCACTAGGAAGGTCAGGCTCATCGATGGGGTCAGCAGAAAATCCAAAAGGCTGGCGACCGATACATCCCGCACGCCGTAAAACAGCGCGAAAAGCAAGGTCGCCGTTCTGATCCAGGCCAGATGGATCATCAGCAAGAACATGCCCATCAAGCCCAACTGCGTGGGATTGCGGGCGATGCCGTCGAACCCGACGCCCAAGCTGATGGGCTGCCCGGTTTCAAGCCGCCGACTAATCTCATACAAGCCCGCCGCCATCATCGGCGCTACCAACGCAAAGCCTGCGAGCATCGGCAGCAGCAGAAACGGCAGATCCGCCCCGAACAAAACCAGCGTCAGCGCCAAGCTGACGGCAAAAACGGCGCACCCGTAGGAAAGGCTTAAGAACTTTTCCCGTTGCAGATCGCGCCAGCCTGCCGCCAGCCACTGCCAGGGCTGATCGACGGGCACCGACTTGATCTGCGGTGCGATTGGTGAATAAACGGGTAAGGTATGGGCCATGGTCATGCTTCCCCCCCGGGGTCATTTGTGAATGACCCGTGCTTTTGATACGCCGGGCCTTGCTGGAATGCCTTGATGCAGATCAAGGCCCGTAAACTCTGCCCGACCTATAGCCAGAGTAGAATAGAGAAATAAGGATTCCCGCGCAATGTCGTCGCTGCACGCCGATTTTTTGGCCCTCGCCAGCCTCTGTAGCCCTGATTGGGCGGGCGGTTTCGGCACAGCGGGGCTCTACTCTGGACTCCTTCTCGCAGGCGCAACCGGAAGTTTATTGCACTGCGGCCCCATGTGCGGCGGCTTCGTCATGGCCCAGGTCGGAAAACGCATGGAACTCGCCGCATCCGGCCCTTTGTGCGAGCGCGCCCGCCTGGGACATGCCAGCCTGCCGCTTTATCACCTGGGGCGGCTGACGACCTATGCGCTGCTCGGCCTTATCGCCGGGGGGATCGGCTCGGCGTTTGCCGCCACCCCGCTTTTTCGCTGGGGCGTCGCGGCGCTGCTACTACTGGCCGCCGGGATGTTGGGGCTGGTGGCCTTGCGCGGTTTCGGCGGCGCGCTCTTCGTGAGTTCCGGCACCGGGGCAACGGGAACCGGCAGCCTCGGGCGTGCGATGGGGCAACTCCGTCGCTTCTTCGACCGCCCGCTGGGCTGGCGCGGCTATGGCCTGGGGGTGATCCTGGGGTTCCTGCCGTGCGGTCTCGTCTATGCCGCCCTCACGGTCGCCGCTGCCACGGGTAAACCGCTGGCGGGGGCGCTGGCAATGGCGACCTTCGGTCTTGGCACCGTGCCGACCCTCGTGGCCCTCGGGTTACTCGGACATCTCGCCGGGCGGCGCTGGCAATCGGCTGGACGCAAAGCCGCCCCCGTGCTGCTGGGCCTCAACGCCCTGCTGTTATCGGCTTTGGCGTGGAAGGCGATTCTTTAAACCGCCTGCGAATAGCGCCCCGCCCCCACCCCCAGATACGCATCGAACACGGCAGCGACCGAGCGGACGAGCGGGCGCGCCGCCTCGCGCACCGTAACGACCGAGCCGTTGACGGACACAAGCCCATCATGGCTTAGGTCGGCCAGCGCCAACCGTTCGGCGAAGAAGGTTTCGTCGGAACCGAAACGCCGGGCTTCTGCGGCAAGATCGACCGTTAGGTCGCACATGATCCGTTCGATCACCGCGCGCCGCAGCCTATCGTCCGCCGACAGGCCGATACCGCGCGCCACGGGCAGGCGCCCCTCGCCGATGGCCGCGCGATAGTCCGGCGCCGTCAGAACATTCTGAATATAACCGTCCGGCAGCGCGCCGATGGAGGAAGTCCCGAACCCCAGCAAGGTTTCCGCTGTATCGGTCGTATAGCCCTGGAAGTTCCGGCGCAGAACGCCCTGGCGCAACTGGCGGGCCATTTCGTCGCCCGGCTTTGCGTAGTGATCGAGGCCGACGCGCTCGTATCCCGCGCGGGCAATCCGGTCGGCGGCGGCCTGATAGAGCGCATAACGCTCCATCGGCGGCGGCAGCCGGTCTGCCGGGATCAGCGCCTGATGCTTCTTCATCCACGGCACATGGGCATAACCGAATAGCGCCAACCGATCCGGCGCCAACGACAGGCTGAGATCGACCGTCCGCGCCAGGGTTTCATGGGTCTGCGCGGGCAGGCCGTAGATGAGATCGAGATTGATCGAGCCAATCCCCGCCGCCCGCAGCGCGCCCGCCACCTCGGCGGTTTCCTCGAAACTCTGCACCCGGTTGATGATCTGCTGCACCTCAGGATCGAAATCCTGCACGCCGATACTGGCGCGGGTTAGACCGATGGCCGCGAACTCCCGCACGCGCGCCGCATCGACGCCGCGCGGGTCGATCTCCATCGCTACTTCTGTGACCGACGACAGATCGAAACGCCGGTGCAAATGCTCCATCAGGGTCATCAGCCGGTCATAGGGCACCAGCGACGGGCTGCCGCCGCCGAAATGCACGGCTTCCACCGGCAAACGCATGCCGATCCGCTCCGCCACCAGATCGATTTCGGCCAGCAGCAGATCGATATAGGCGCGGATGGGCGCATCATTGCTGACCACCGTGGTATGGCAGCCGCAGTACCAGCAGAGTTGCTGGCAAAAGGGGACATGCAGATAGAGCGAAATCGCTTGCCCCGCAGGAAGCCGGGCCAGCCAATCGGCATAGGTTTCTGCCGTGACGGCCGGGGAGAAATGCGGCGCGGTCGGGTAACTCGTATAGCGCGGCACCCGGCCTTCAAAGCGGGCAATTTGATCGGCGGTCAGCGGCGCTGCGGCGGGATGCGGGATCACACGGGCAAAAGCGGTTTGCACAGCAGCACTCCTTCCAGCGCGTGGCCCGCGCCGCGAAACTGATCAATCAGTCGCGTATCCTGGCGGGCCAGCGTAATTTCGATGGCAGAACAACCCGCCGCCGAGGCGGTTTCTTCCAGATGATGCAGCAGCAAATCGGCGGCACCTTGGGTATTGAGAAAATCGAGCGCAACGAAGCAATCGACTGCCAGCACGTCCCCATGCCGCAATGAGCGCGCCTTGCGATAGGAACAAAGGCCCGAGAGATACCCGCGCGCGTCCTTCACGGCAGCGAGGCTGGGCGCGCGGCGACGATTGGCCTGCGCGGGGGCGGCCTGACCGGCGGAGCGCGCAAAACTGCGCCAGCCCGCCAGGGTCATTTCTGGCGCTTCAATCTGGATCAAGGCGAAGGCTTGATCGACCTCTCTCGGGGTCAAACGGGTGGTGATCTGGAACCGCATCTCTCTTTCCGCCTTTGGGCAGGATCAAGGCTAACCCTCTTCCCCCCGCAAGCGTCATTGATCTGCGTCAATCAAGTGGGTGACATTGAGCGGGCAGCGGCGCATACTTACACAATCGCTCATGATACCTGCCTGGATCGGACCTGTGACGACGTCTTTCTCGCCTTCCTTGGGGTCTTCTCTTCCTGCGGCGCGCGTGTGCCCGGAAGATGAAAGCCGTCTTTGTGCCGATTGCAGCGCACGACCCTGGAGCATGTGTGCGGGCGTGCCGGATTCCGAACTCATGGTGCTGGAACGCGCCGTGACCGACCTGCATATCGACCCGCGCGGCACCATCGTCGATGAAGGTGAACCGGCGCAGCATATGTTCAATGTCACCGCCGGAACGGTTAAGGTCTATAAGCTGCTGCCCGATGGACGCCGCCAGATTATCGGCTTTCTGATGGCCGGGGATTTCATCGGTCTCGCCGTCCGTCAATCCTATGCCTATAGCGCCGAAGCCGTCACACCCGTGCGCCTCTGCCGCTTTCCGCGCAAAAAGCTGGAAGAATTGTTCGAACGCTACCCATCGATGGAAAAGCGTCTACTAGGCCTCGCGGCGAACGAACTCGCGGTGGCGCAGGATTTGATGCTGCTGTTGGGCCGGAAGACCGCGAAGGAGCGGCTGGCCACCTTCCTGATCATGCTGTCCGACCGCGCCCGGCGCTTGGGGATGCCGTCCAATCCCGTCTCGCTGCCGATGAGCCGCACTGATATTGCCGATTACCTGGGCCTGACGACGGAAACGGTGAGCCGCGCCTTCACCCAGCTTAAGAACCTCAAGCTGATCCGGCTGGATACCACTAGCCAAGCCCAGATTCTGGATGTGGAAGCCTTGCGCGATCTGACCGAAGGCGGTAGCTAGGAGCGACGCCGCCGATAGGCGATTGTATCGCACTCTCGGCATCTTGACCGGCGCTCGCTTGACGAAGGGAGTCCCGCCCTGTGATTACGCTTGCCACTGTCGTTCGGCGTAAACCCGATGTCATGACCGCCGAGTTTGATGGCGAGATCGTGCTGATGGACCTCAGCGCAGGGGCTTATTTCGGCCTGAACGTGACCAGCAGCGATATTTGGCGTCATTTGGCGGAGCCTATCCGGGTCGAAGCCCTCTGCCGGACCCTCGCGGGTGAGTATCAGGACGATCCTGCCATCATCGAAAACGATATTCTCGTCCTGCTTCAGACCCTCGAAACCCGGGCGCTGCTGGATATTGTGCCGTGAAACGCCTGCGCCATCGCGTGCGGGTTTTGGAGGCGATGGCCTATCTGCTGATCCTGGGGCCTTTGGTGCGGCTGTTCCCGATCGCGGTTCTGATGCGCTGGATTGGGGTTGGCCTTGATCCACACCCCCCGATAACAGGGTTAAGCCCGCTGCCCCTCGCCCGTGCCACCGATGCCGCCGTAACCGCCGCCGCTCGCTGGCTTCCCTGGCACCCGGTCTGCCTACCACAAGCCCTCGCCGCTGGCATGATGATGCGGCGACGCGGCTTTTCGCCCCTGCTCGGCTTCGGCGTTCAGCGGCAGCCGGAAGGGCTGGTCGCCCATGCCTGGCTCACCCTGAAAGGGCCAATGGGGGGGATCATTTGCGGGGGGCGGATGGACCCGGCCCTAACGCCATTCCGCCCAGCACCGACCCCAGAGAAACAGTCTTAACGGCGCCGAGACCGGCCCGCGCGCCACTCCATGCGCCACGAGGCGCCCGTATCGCCGACTTTCTTGAACCCCAGGCGACGATAAAGGGTAAAGGCCCGGTTGAATTTATCGACGTGCAGGCTAACGCTGCGCCCTTGCGCTGCGGCGGCCTGTTGCACCGCGACCAAAAGCGCAGCGCCCAGCCCCTGCCCGCGCCAAGCAGGAAGCAGACTAAGATCGACCAAGCGTAAATCGGGCCGCCCCGCAGTCTCGGTCTGCCAGAGATCGAGCCGACCGATGGGCTGATCCTGCGCCACAACAATCAGTCGCTGCCCGCCGAGCGTGTAATGCGCATCGAAATGACGGCACTGAAGATCGAACTGACTGTTGAGAAAGAGCGCGCCCGCGATAGGATCGAAGCCCGCCGCCGCCACCTCCTCCGCCCGGGTACTGCGGTAGAGGTCGCGCAGGAACGCCATATCCCCCGGCTGCCGCACCCGAAGCGCCAGCCCGCGCCCCGGCCAATCGGCGGGCAGGGCCACCCAAAGCCCCGCCCGCCCCAACGTGTCCGGCATTAGTTCGGGTTCACCGGATATTCGCCGTCATTACAGATGTAATAGCCCATCACCAAATAGGGTTGAAGGTTTGGGTGTGGATCGGTTTGCAACTGAGCATTGCCATAGGCAGGGGATACTTTCACCCCTAATTGGGTTTCATTGCTTGACGGCGGAACGTCATACGCATTGATCGGCTTTGCGACGCTACTATTAATACCCCGGCTAAGCAACGAGGTTCCAACCAAATTGGGGGCCGTTCCCGTCGCCTGCGCCGCACCAGTTACGCCAGCGGTTGCCGAATTGGAAATCTTAGTCGTGAATGTATGCGTATGGGTTGGCGCCTGATTATAGGTGAGCGTCACCGTCTCCTGCCCGGTGGCTTGGGCGAACACCCAGTTGGTGCCCGTGGTCGGTGAAACCCCGGAGTCAACGGGAATGTGCCCATTCAAATTGGGAAGGTTGAAATAGGTCTGATTATCGCCTCCAAAGCGGCTGCCAAGCAGGCTGAACAATGCCTGATACTGCTGCAAAACCATCCGCTGCCCATTGCAGGCAAACCACCCGATCGGCGCATAGCCATACGGGAACATGCGAATTTCGCCAATAAAAGCGTCTGCCATAACTGCCTCCCGAAGGTCCGATTAATTGCTGAAGTCTGGATAGAGGCCGTTAACGGCAATTGCGTAGGATAGCGCTAGACTGGGCTGAATATTCAAATGCGCCTGGTTTCCACCACCGTCCACGGTAACCGTCTGGGGCGCTATTTGAAGCAGGGTTCCCGCCTGGGCCTCGTTGCAATAGTAGAAATTGCTGCCAACATTGCCGGGAGCATTGGTCGAGGCCGGAATCATAGCCGTGGCAGTGGCTTTGGTAACGGAGATGATGTGATTATGGGGCGGGACTGTCGCCGAGGTTAGCTGAACCTGCTCCGCCCCCGCCTTTTGGGCCAGCACATAGTTTGTTCCCCCCGTTAGTTGGCCATAATGCACCGGGCTGCGTCCGCGCAAATCGGGAAGGTTAAAATTTGTCGTGCCGTTGCCACCATATGCTGTGCCAATCACAGAAAAAAGCGCTTGGTATTCAGAAATGCTCAAGGACCGACCGTCACAGGGCAAAAAATTGGCTGGGGCGTATTGATTGAAGGCGAAAAGCCGAATTTCGCCGACATAAAACTCTGCCATAGGTTCCTCCTGTCGATAAAGGTGCCGAAACTAATTGCGCGCGGGCCATAGACCCTGGGTTGCAATGCAGATTTGCACGGCAAGGATCGGCTGCCGGTTTTCGTGCGGACCACCCCCACCCGAGGCGGAGATTGTCGAGGTATGGAGGGGAACCCAGTTCGGATCGGAGGGCGAAGTTGGACTAGGGGCGTAGAGATTGAAAGGTTGAGTTCCTGCCGGACTTGCCGTCGCGACCCCAATATAGTTGTCCAACGGAGCTTGCGCTGTGGTCGTGGTCGATTGCGAGGCGATAATGTTGTGATCATGCGGCGGCGTTTGCGCGGCGGTCAGCGTCACCGTCTCCGTCCCGCCGGTTTTCCCGAGCTGGAAGGCCGTCCCGCTTACCGGGGATTGGCCGCTACCGACGGCAACCCGACCGCGCAAGTCAGGAAGATTGAAATTTGTCGTGCCGTTGCCACCAAACTTATTGCCGAGCAAGGCAAAGAGCGCCTGATACTGCCTAACCTCCAAAAGCTGGCCATTACAGGGCAGCCAGTTTCGTGGTACCCGCCCAAACGCAAACAGCCTGAGTTCACCGAGAAAATTATCTGTCATTGTATTCTCCTCCGCCCGGCGCGCTTTTAAGGTGATTCGGGTCGTGCCGTGCCCTTAAAACATCATAGGACCAATCGGTTGTCACACGGGAAGTATTTCAATTTAAAAATAAAATGCATTGAAAAAAATATAAGGATATGCTATGAAGGTGCGAATGATAATTATTATTAATATCAAACTTCGTTCTGCTATTTTGGGGTTAGCACTAAAAGCGGCGTGCAAGCTTGCCATCAGAGAGAACTTGGCATAATAATTTGGGTTAATGGTATAGTCGGGTTGGCTGAGCCAATTTACTGCTTTGGACAATATCGGTTTGACGCCGAACGGGTCGGGGGTGATGTCTATGGAAATGCAACAACGCAATCTTGATAACCCGTCCAAGGCGCTATCGGTCGACGCATCGCCGATGCGTTGGATTGCTCCCTTGCAATCGATTGAGATCTTTTCGATTGCCGAATTCACACAAAGCAGTCTCAGCCCCGGCAATGATGGTTCAGGAATCAATACAGCATCGTGAAGCTCCCGAACCTCGATTAATATAAACCGGATGAGTGATTTTCGCGGTTCTATTGCGTTTGAGACGGAAGCACTAACCCAGGAAGATCGTGCGCGAATAGGCGCCAGTTTTATGAGCGTCGGGCTTGAACCCCCTCGGGTTTGGCGCGATGAGTGTGCTGCGCTGGCGCATGCCCAACGGATCATAACGGCAGAAGATCGGGCCGAACGGCAGCCCCTCGCAGACCCAGCCGGGCGCGTTATTCTTTTCGATGGGTATCTCTTTGAGCCCTCATCACTTATCGAACATTTGGGCTTTCCGCCCTATACCCCGGACTCGCAAATCGCAGCAGCGTGGCTCGACCGTTATGGGTTTGACGCGCTCCCTAAATTAAAAGGCGATTATTGCCTTGCACTGTGGGACACACGGGCGCGACGGCTGCATATCCTCGTGGCGCCAATGGCCCAGCGCCTTGTTTATTGGCACGCCCGTCCGAAAGGCTTTTGGTTCGCAACAACGCTGAGCGCGCTCCATCAGTTCCCCAGCGTTCCCAAAACCCTCGATCCGCTGCAACTCGCCCTGCACTTCACCGCCACGGTCGCTGATCCAGCGGACACGCTCTACAAAAATATCCGCCTCGTTCCACCAGGAACCCATCTCACCGCCGATACGCACGGCGTGCAGGAGCGGACCTTTTGGCGGCTCGATACCCGCCGCCGCTTGACCTTGCCAACGCCCGAAGCCTATGCCGAAACAGCGCGCGATCTATTGGACCAAGCCGTCCAGCGGAGCTTGCGCAGTGCCTCCCCGCCCGGGGTTTTAATGTCAGGGGGCCTCGATAGCGCAGGGGTGGCCGCGACCGCCGCGCGCCTGCTCGACCCGGCCCCCCTTTCGACCTATACGGTGGAGCCGCCGCCAGGACGAACGATTGGCAGCCGACCGGGGTGGTATGATCGGGAACGGCCCCATGTGGAGGCCATTACCGCCCGCTACCCCAATCTGCACCCGCATTTTTGTTATGCCGCCGACCCTTCGTCACTTGAGATGGACCCAACCCCCTTTTTTGTGGCTGGGGGGCGGATGCAAATGAACGCCCATCACTTAGGGTGGTTCGATGCCGCCTATCGCGCCGTTCAAAAAAATGGGCATCGGGTGCTGCTCACAGGCCAATCCGGCAATTTGACCCTTAGCTTCAATGGCGTAAGGGGGTTGGGCGATTTTGCGCGGACAGGGCGCCTGGATAAACTGATCCAATTGCTTCCAGGGGCGGCCCGGTTTCGGCAGATAAGCGTCTGGCGGATGCTTGAAGCCGAAGTCTTACTTCCCGCGTTACCGCCGACCCTCCGGGCAGCATTGTGGCGCTGGCGGCACCCAGGGCGAGAAACGCCCACAAAATATGCCGCGATCCGCTCGGACTTCGCTCGACGGATTGGCGTAAGCGCGACTCTCAAGGCCCTGGGCGATGACGGCCTATCGCTCTACACCACCGACAGCCGAAAGCTTATCGCCCACCATATGGAAGCACAACGCACGCGCCTGCTCGAAACCCAGCGCACCCTGAAGGCCTATTACGGCTTTGACCTGCGCGACCCGCTGGCCGACCCCGATCTGACCGAATTTTGTCTTGCGATCCCGCGCGAGCAATATCTGCTGGGCGGCGAACACCGCAGCCTTGCCCGCCGGGTGCTCGCGGACCGGCTGCCGCCAGCCCTGATCACCGAGCGCAAGTATGGTCAGCAAAACCCAGAATGGTTTGCCCGCCTCTCCGCTCAACGGGAGAGTTTTGCAGCGGATATCGAGCGCTTGGCCACACACCCCCTCGCCGCCGACATGCTCGACCTGCCGCGCTTGAAACAGTTGATCGACACTTGGCCTGCGGATGCCGAGGCGGCGCAGGCCCGGCGGTTCGACTATGAAGTCGTGCTGGCGCGCGCCGTTCAAACCGGGCGCTTTATTCGCTGGGCGACCGGCAGCAATCAGTGATCGGCGGGAAGATAGCCTAAGCGGCGCATCATTGGCCCGTGATCCGCCTCGATCTGGGCCACCTGGGCAGGGGTCAACCGGTCGCGCCAGCCCTGCACGCGCCCCTCGCCGAAAAACCTGTTCGGCCCCACGGCCTCGACAAAGCCTTTCTCGGCCTCCTGAGCCCGCAACGTCTCCAGCGTCGTCGCGGAAACGGCGACATTTACCGCCGCCGGATCGACCGGAAACCCTAAGACCGGTAGAAGTCCCGACAGGACCGCAGCAGGATCGGCGCGCATCGACTCGTAAGAAACAACATGGACGGGAAAAGGCATCGGGGCGAGCCAGCTTTCGACGTTTTGGCTCCAACTCCCCCAAGACTCTAACAAACGCGGCTGAAGCCGATAGCGCGAGCGGCTCATAAGCTTATTCCGCGTTCCCATCATCTCAATGGCCGCATCGATACTCCGGTCGATATGCCGCGCGAGCGAGAGGGCGACATCGCGCGGGTCGCGCACCAGATAGACCGCCCCCAGTGTAAATTCCCACGGTCCGCACATCGCATGGGTTTTAAGATAGGCAGGCTCGGCGTGGTCCTGCGCCCATTTCTTTAGGGCTGAAGGCCACCATGCCAAAATTTCGGCATCCGTTAAGTCAGAAGCAGCAAGGCCGATCTGCTCATCGAACTGGGTTCGGCTGTTAATCGACCAGCCATCTTCTGCCATGTCGTTAATATCAACAACCGCTTTGCCCCGACGATAGGATTGCAGCAACAAGCGCAGCCACGTATTGCCAGATTTTGGGTAAGAGGCGAGCCAATAAATCCCGCTCATCCGCGCGGCATCTCCGCAAGCGCGCGAACCCGGTCGACCAATTCGGGAAGATCGGCAAAATTATCGCTGCGCGCCACCTCGGCCACGGGGGCCCGTTCCACCAGTCGTGCCAAGCCTTGTAGTATCAGCGCCTGCTGCCCCATCGCCAACCCTAGCCGCCAACGGTGGATAATATCGAAGCGCCGCAGGGCCGCGAGCCCGCGCAAGACCCGCGTTTCCCGCTGATCGGGGGAAAGCTCGGTCCGCAGCAAAACAATCTGTGCGGGCGGCAAAGGGGCGGTCTGGAACAAGGGGGCGGGGATCGGCAGATGAACCTTTTCGAGTTCCATCCGGCTGCGCTCCAGCCCATTGGTCGGGATTTGGAGTTGGCTGGCCGTATCCTTCCAAAGCTTGACGCGCGGAAAAGCGGGATAGACCAGCACCCCTTGCGGCTCGGTAACGGTCACCGCACAAAGATCATCACTAAGCAACCGATAGCCGCGCGCCGAAAACGCCGCCGCCAAGGTCGATTTCCCGGCCCCTGAAATACCGGAGATTAATAAGGCCTGCCCGCCGATATCGATCGCGCTGGCATGAAGGGGCAGCACCCCGCGCTGAAAACAGAGCGCCGCAAACACGGTTCCCAACAAAAACACGCGAATGTCGGGCGCATCGAGCGGTAAGGACGGATCGACGATAATGCGCTGCCCCGCCTCCACCCAATAATCGGCAACGGCGGGGATCGAAACCCGCACGCCCGATGGGCCAATCTGGACCGCCGGGCTGAAGCTGGTTAGGTCGGGGGTCACGGGCGGAACAGGCCCGATCTCAATCGTCACATCGGCATCCCGCCCGTCGCCCTGCCACGGCAAAAGATCGGGAATCGGCAACTCACTGCGAATACGCCACCCAAAAATAGAATAATCGTTCATACGTCCCGACCGGCCCTGATCTTGATCCTGATTGGATGAGAGGAAAATTCTGGGATTGACCCTATCACGCTATTCGCTCTTAAACACGCTATGATCGGGGTAATAATACGGGAAACGAAAGGCAGGGCTGGGAATTATGGTCGCAAAAAATACGGTGATAGTGCGGAATGACGCGATCCTAAGTGCTGCCGTCGGAGGAGAAACCGTGCTGATGAGCGCCGAACAGGGGCAGTATTACGCCCTGACGGCAACGAGCCACGATATTTGGGATCGGCTGAAAACGCCCGTCCGCGTCGCCGACCTTTGCGCAGCCTTGGCCGAAGCCTATGGCGTACCGCTCGAGACGGTGGAAACCGATACGCTGGCGTTCCTCGAGTATCTCGAATCCCAAGCCATGATTAAGACGGTCCAGGCCTAGGGGCCGCCCTATGACCTCGGTTCTTCACTCCGTCACCCCTGCCGATATTCGGCTAACCCCCTTTCCCCATATCGTTATCGATAACGCGCTGCCGCCCGACCTCTACACCCAGATCGCCGCCGCTTACCCAACCCTCGACCAGATCATGCCGCCCCGCAGCGGCGATCAGCCGTATCTCAGCAATAGCCGCTATACGCTATCGGCCTGGATAACCGCCCTTCTGGATGATCTCGCCCCCGCCTGGAAGGCGTTCATCGCGCGGCACAGTAGCCCGGCGTTTTTTGAGGAGGTGGTGAGCCTGTTCGACGGGCATTGGCCGCAGGCTCTGCTCCATCACCTCGGCGGCAGTTTGCGCGGCCATCGGATGGGCCTGCTACAGCCGTCCAGCGACGACCCGCCCCGCCTGTCCCTCGATGCCCGGGCGGAGATCAACACGCCGGTCTATGGCGCGGCATCGGTGTCGCGCGGCCCGCACCTCGATACGCCGAACCGGCTGTTCACCGGCCTGCTGTATTTCCGCGCCGAGGAGGATGATTCCACTGGCGGCGAGTTGCACCTGTATCGTTGGAAAAACGGCCCCATCGCCGGGTTCGACACGTTTCAACTGCCGGAGGATAGCGTGGAGGTTGCGGTTACCCTGCCCTATCGCGCCAACCGCCTCGTGCTTTTCCCTCAGCAAATCGGCGCGCTGCATGGCGTCGGCCTGCGTCCCCCCACCCCTCACGTCCGCCGCTATGTGTTTCTGACGGCGGAACTGGCGGAACCCTGGCTGACGCTCCCGACGGACGAGGACAGGGCGCGATGAAACTGCTGGTTCACGGCATGCAGTCGAGCGGCGCCACCGCCTTTACCCTCTTTCTCGCCCAGCGACCCGATTGCGTCGCCCTTGTCGATATCGCCAACCGCTTCCCGGCCCCCGCTGTCTCGCCAAGTCTCGACATGGTGGCGAAAACCGTCATCACCACGGCCTTCCCATTGGCGGTTCACCAGCAGCGCTTTCAGCCGGATAAAACCATCCTGCTGCTGCGCGACCCGCGCGATAATTACGTTAGCCTCGCAACAAAGCATTACCGCGACGATTCCGGCACGATGGCAGAAAAATTCGTCCTGCTCGATCAGGCATTTCTGGCGCGGTCGGCGGTCGATGCGGTGATCTATTACGAGGATTTCGTTGCGCGGTCGCCCGATGTTCTGCGCACGGTCGCTGGTCTCGGCTGGCCGGTGAGCGAGGATTATTATACCTATCACCGCCGCCACGAGGCGATCTTGGCAGATCTTTGGACGCATCTGCCCCAGCTTTTTACCGAGATGGACCTTGTGTTCGGCAATGTGCAGGGCCGGGAGGTGACGGATCGCAAACAGCGCAAAGCCTGGGATGCGGCGGTCGAAGCCCAGCTCGAACGTCTCTGCCCGCACCTGCTGGCCCATTACCGCGCCCGATCGTGACCCACCGTCTGCGCGCGTGGCTGAAACGCACCCCGCTCTTTCCCGTCTTGCGCCTGCTCAACGATCTCCGGGTCGGTGGGGATGCCCGGCAGATCGCGCTCTTAACCCTGCTGCGCCCACGCGGACTATTCCAGCCCTCCGGTACCACTCAGGCCAATCGCTACCCTGATATTTTTGCACAGGTCAAAGCCCAGTTGGGCGATCAGCCCGGCCTGCGCCTTCTGTCCTTCGGCTGTTCGACCGGCGAGGAGGTTTTTACCCTCGCCGATCTGTTCCCCACGGCCAGTATTCGGGGCATCGATATTGCCGCCGCCCGCATCCGGGCCTGCCGGGTGCGCTGGCGACGGGCAGGAAGCCCCTCGCGCCTTGAGTTTATCCGCGCGGGATCGACCGAGCAGGAGGCCAGTGGATGCTATGATGCGGTGTTCGCGATGGCGGTCTTCCGTCACGGGTCGCTCGGCAGCGCCCCGCCCGTCTGCCAGCCTTTGTTCGATCCTGTCGCCGCCGAGCGGGCCTTGATAGACCTCGCCCGCCTGCTGAAGCCGGGCGGTCTTCTCGCCCTCCGCCACGCCAATCTCCGCTTCAGCGATCTTAGCATCGCGGCGGCGTTTGAACCGGTCTATCTCTGCCCGCCGCTGCCCAAAATCGTAACGCCGATCTATGGGGTGGATGGACGGCTGCGGCCCGGCCTGACGGGGGACGATGGGCTCTATCGCAAGAAGCGGGTTTAAAGAGGCCCGACTCGGGCCGGTTCCTCGCTGGGGATCGTCAAATCGATCCGATGCTCCGCCAAGGCGATGCTGGCGGAGCGATGGGCGATGACCAACACCGTCATCTGACCGCTTAGGGCCTGAAGGGCTTCTAAAATCTGAGCTTCGGCGGCATTGTCGAGGGCGCTGGTAGCCTCGTCGAGGACCAGCAAGTCCGGGTCTTGCAGAAGCGCCCGCGCCAGAACGATGCGCTGCCGTTCGCCGCCGGATAGCCGCGCCCCGCGCTCGCCAACCAGCGTCTCCAACCCATTCGGCAGACGGCGGATAAAACCCGCCGCCGCACGGTCCAACGCCGCCCACAAAGCCGCCTCGTCGGCGTCGGGCCGCGCTAACAATAAATTGGCGCGGATCGTGTCGTGGAACAGAAAAGGGTCTTGCGGCACATAGGCCACCCGCCGCCGCCAGGCAATGCGCGCCCCGCCACTGAGCGGCCTCCCATCGATGAAAACCGCCCCCTCCGTTGCTTCAGTCAACCCCATCACAATATCAGCCAGCGTGGACTTACCGGCGCCGGACGGGCCCGTCAGGGCGGTGATCCGCCGGGCGGGAATCTCCGCCGTCAGACCCCGGATCGCCCACGGGGCCGAGGGGCTATACTGGTATCCGACCCCGACCAGCCGAAGGGCCGTGCGTAGAACCGGTGCGGTCTCAATCGGCGGCTCCGCCTCGGCCCTATAGGTGCGGATCTGATCGCGAACGGCTTCATAGAACGGCAGAACGCGCACAATCTGCCGCCAATGGTCTTGCAAACGCAGCGCCATTTGGGCCAGCCGCCCAAAAATCAGCAGCAGCGTGAGTACATCGGCAACGGCCAACCCCATCGCCTCCACCCCCGCCCACACGGCCCCGGCGGCAATCGCCGTGGCGAGCAAGGTTTGCACGCGCCCAGCCCGGGCAAAGGCCCGCGCTTGGTCAATCTGCGCCCGGCGCAGCGTTTCAACCTGGGCAAAAAAAGCGACGGCGCGCAACCGCTCCGCGCCCAAAACTTTCAAAATCCGCAACCCGGCTAACTCGTCGGCCACCTCGGCACTTAGGGCGCGGTTGCTGGCGGCGAACCGGGTGGAGAGCGCATAGGCGCGGCGGTTCAGTGGCATCAGCACGGCAACCCCGCCCAGGCCAACGGCCAGCGCAAGGGCGGTAAACAGCGGGGAAAACATTACCGCGACCGCCAGCAGCACCGGAACCTGGACCGCCGACGCAAAGGCCCGCAACAGTTGATCGACGGCCCAGCCCGCTTGCGACACTTCCGCTGTCAGACTATGGGCTACCGCCGCCGGACGCAGACCGCGCGCCGCCGCCCAGCCCATCGCCATCACAGCGTCATAGAGGCGGCGCCGCAACGAGTCGCCATAGTCGATCACGAGGCGCAACACCGCGAGGCTATGGGCATAGACCAAGCCTGCTAGGACGAGGGCTACGGCAAGATAGATCGCCAGCGCCCCCGATAGGCCAAGCGCCTGCCCCGCCGCTGCCAGGAAAGGGAGTTTGGGCGGCGCGCCGGTAAGGCCGAGCAGCGTTAAGATCGGGTGCAGCAGCAGCAGGCTACCGCCCTGCACTAGCGCAAGCAGGCTGGCCAGCACGGCAATCCCCCAAAAACGCGGGCCGCTGACCACCAAAACATCGCGGATAAGATCGCCAACAACCCGCAGCCCCGCCGATGGGCTGGCCGGGCGAGAAGTCTCGGTCATTCTGCATCCCTTTCGGGCGCTATCTTTCGGGATTGCAGAACGGCTGGCAACGACAAACCCACCTGCCCGCGCGGTGGGCGCGCGGTAGATGTCGGGGCGACCCTCATCGAGGTCTAGGTCATCCCCGCAGGTGCGGGGAACACGCCTCCTGCCACGGCCCGTCCAGCCCCGCCCGCGGTTCATCCCCGCAGGTGCGGGGAACGCTTGACCATGATATTGAAGTCGAGTTCGGCAGCCGGTTCATCCCCGCAGGTGCGGGGAACACTCAACCTTCGTCACCTCCGGCGGCGGTTCGACCGGTTCATCCCCGCAGGTGCGGGGAACACGCCCTGGGGCAGCGCGGCGGGAATTTCATCAGCGGTTCATCCCCGCAGGTGCGGGGAACACTCGCCTTGTAACCGCGCAATCGTAACCCCAAACGGTTCATCCCCGCAGGTGCGGGGAACACGTGGTCGGGAAAACAATCGGCACATCGCCGTCCGGTTCATCCCCGCACGTGCGGGGAACACTCGCTTTCAATCCGAACCGATAAGCAAGTCTTCGGTTCATCCCCGCAGGTGCGGGGAACACCGCCTTGCTGTAAGTCGAGCCGATCTGTTCTTCGGTTCATCCCCGCAGGTGCGGGGAACACCCGGATTCGCGTAGGTCCGAAAGCTGCGGGCGCGGTTCATCCCCGCAGGTGCGGGGAACACCTTTTTATCGCGCCGGGCACGAGCTAATTTTGCGGTTCATCCCCGCAGGTGCGGGGAACACTCTTCGTAGAAGCAATTGTAATTGCTTATGTTTTACATTGTCAAAGAATTTACCGAGGTTAACGCCCGTCCGAGGGCGACGCTTCGGCTAGAAAAGATACAAGCGTAAAGCCATCGAAATCGACAGGAATTCGTCGGTTCGACCCGCAAGTATCGAAGGCGAAGCCGGCATCCGTGGGGGCGTCCCAGGCGATGACGGCATTGCCGTCGCCGATCATACTGGTCACGTCGGCCCAAAGGCGTTCGCGGGTGCGAGCGGAGTAGCTACCGATATAGACGCCTGCCCGCACTTCCAGCAACCAAACCGCCAAGCGACCGCGGAGACGGGGCGGCGCGTTTTCGACGATGATCACCACCATCGCGCTAACCCCGATGCCCAAGATCGCCCGACGCCGGCGGATCGTCGAAGGCGGCAGGCTGTGCCGCTTCGGGCGGGGTGGGCGGGGCAATCTCACCGGCGGTCAGCACGGTTTCGATCAGGGGAATCAGCCGCTCCAACAGCCGGGTTCGGCGAAAAAGGTCGCGGCAGGCGCGCCGGACTTGGGACTCAAGCGACGCCCCCGGGCTCCCCCCGCCCAGCCAGCAGTTTTGCCGCTGTCTGGAAAGCCGCCGGGACCACGGTTTCGAATTTCACGAGATCGGCAATATCGTAAACGAAAGAAAGCGGCTTACCGATGTGCAGAAAGCCGATGGCAGGGGCATAGCCCGCCGCCAGCACCGCCGCTTCGGTTAAGCCATACAGGCAGGCATTCGCCGCCGACAGGCAGCGGTTGACCGGGTCGCCCGCCTCCCAATCCATACGGTCATAGGATCGACGGGACCAAGGAACCCCATATTGTTGGGCCAGGAGATCATAAAGGCGACGAACGCGAACCCCCTCAAGCCCCCGGAGTTGATCGACAGACCGGCGGTCGGGCGCGGGTTCCTGAAAGCGAAGCTCGAACATATGCCGCACGATCTTCAGGCGGGCGGTTTCATCCAGCGCCAACCGCGCCTGCCACAGCAGCCGGTCCGCCCGCGCCCCGCCGGGCTGGCCGGAGGCATAGAGGCGAACACCTGCCTCGCCGATCCACACCAACAGGGTTCCGGCGCGGGCCGCAAGGGCGACGGCGGCGTGGCTAATCCGCGTCCCTGGCTCCAGCATCAGACACGCAAAACCACCGAGAGGGATATGGGTGCGCACGCCGCCGTCATCCACCACCACAAAGGCGCCATCGAGAACATCGATCCGGCCCTTTTCGATGAAGATCAGGCTGGCGCGGTCCTTCATCGGGATTGGGCGCGGTGGCGGCGCGCCTGGAAGGTTTGGCGGGCTCATCCCCGCCGAATCAGCATCAATCCGCAGCCGAAGGCGCGCGAGCGCCCGAAGCCCTGGAGAAGTTTGCCGACAAAGGCAGCGGGATCGGTGACCGTTAGGCTACCGTCCACATCGACGGCCAGGAAATCCATTGGGGCCGCCCCGTCGCGCGGCAGACGCACCCAATCGTCCGCCAACACGGTCAGTAGCGGGTCGCGCTGCAGAGTAAAGCCGCTTTTCGCGCCTTGCTTTGCCAGCCAGTCCCCCAGGACCGTCGGGATCACCGTGGCGCGCCGATAGCGGCGTTCTTCTGGCGTAAGGGCGGCAAGGGCCGTTTGAACAGGATTATAGCGCACCCCGCGCGCCGACCCCGCCGCTCCCGGTCGGCTAGCGGCTGGCACGACGCGCAAGCGAAAGCGCAAACGGTCCCCCACCGCCAGGGTGGGTTCGAAAGGTTTGCTGTCGATCTCGAACAGCCCGAACGGGTCAAGCGGCGGGCGGGCTGAGAGTGTAAAAATACATTCCCCCTGCCGGGGGTCGGTATCCCGTCGCCACAAAAAATCCCGCGCCCGGTCCGGGCCATCGGCGAACAGCGACCAGACCCAGTGATGGCCCGACCGGGCCCGATCCTCGGCCGATTTTGGCATGATCACGGGCAGAAGGGCCGCGACCGCCGGGGCTTGGCGCAGGCGAATGCGTGAGAAGATCCATCCCGTCACGCTGCCCGTCCTTCCGGTTTACGCCGCGACAGCACGAGTTCGTCGCGTAGGTCGAACTGCCAACCGCGCCCGCCCCGGGCGGCGTCGCGCCGTTGTTCGGTCCGCTCGCAGGTGAACTCCGGCCCCAATAGATCGTCACGCTGCCAGCCGGTATCGGCGACATAGCGCAGCGCCTCGCCCAAGCGCAGCACGGCCCGCACGCGCTGCTCGGGGATCGGGCGGGTTGCATCATACTGATCGATGCCGTGGCCCAGCGTCTCCGCCGTCACCAGCGCGGGACGCAAGGGCAGCCCCAGCGGGCAGGCTTTCCGGCCCATATAAAGCGTGAAGACGGGCCGCGCGAGCGCGGTTGCCACGCGGGGCAAAAGACCAGGGTCTGTCCCGGGGCGGGCATGCAGGGCTACGGTAACGAACAGATCGCTGCGATAGTCGCGCTGCGAAACCAAAGTGGAAACATTGCCCGCCGCCAGCGCCGCAGCGCGCGTTGGCCAAGGCTGCTTGGCGCGTTTCGGGGCTTCGACGGATTGTACCGTGTGATAGTCCTGCACCACCCGCCCGTCGGCATCAAGCCGCAGCGCCAGATCAAGGCCTGCCGAGAGGGCCGTAAGCGCCGCCGTCGCGTCCCGCTCAAGACCAAGCGCCGCCGCGCAAAGACCGAGAATGCCAGAGCGGTTCGGTCGGTCAGCCCCAATACGCCGCTCGCCGACCGCAAGGTCACCAAACCCGGCGAGCGGCGCATAGAGCGTGAAAAACAGCAGGGACGCCATGCCGGACTACCAGCCCGTCGCGAAGTCGATCACCCTCGCCAAGCTGCCCCCCGCCTCGCCGACCGCCATTTCCGCAAAATCAGGGGCATCACCATAGGCCTCGGCAAAGGCCGCCCGTTGATCCCGCAGGGCTTTAATCGACGCGGCCAGGGGATCGCCCGCCCCCACGGGCTTTAGGAAAGCGACCGATAGGCTGCGCGGGGCCGCCATGCCGCGTTCGGCCAACAGATAGCTCGCGTGGGTGCGGCTGGCAAAACTGGCCTGTTTTCCCTTAGGGGCGACGGTCGCCGCCGCGCGGATCAAGGCCGCAACCCCGGCCCGGGCCAGGGCCGTATTCCCGCCGAGATTGCGGGTTAGCAGATCCAAATCGATGCAGGCGTAAAGGTAGAACAGCCCCGCCGCAAAACCCGCTTCGCCAACGAAACCCGCCCCCGCGTCTTCAGCCGGGCGCTTCAGGTCATCAACGGCGGTATAGAAATCATCCTCCACCGTCACGGCGTGGGTGGTGATGGCATGGGCCACCTGCACGGCGGCTTCGCGGTTGAAATCCGGCGCATCGGCCAGCATCCGCCCGAACATGGCGATATCCACCGCCGTATCGACGCTTTGCAGAATCGCGTCGCGTTTTGGCTCGGCGCCGGTCGCCCGCATTGCCTCGGCCGCCGCAAAAGCCGCCGCCCGCTCCTCCGGCGAAATGAAGGCGAGCTGCGCGATATCGGCTTGCTTTTCCGGCGCCTTCTTATCGTCGGTATTCTTGCCGAAAATACCGGCGACGGCCCGCGCGATGGTCAGGGCTTGCGCGGCTTCCACCCCCTGTTCCGTCAGGTGATCGCGAATATCCCGGCCCAGGCGCTGAGTGCGCTTCCCGAGATGCCCGTCGAGCGTCTGCTGGAAAACCGCATCGGTCCGCCACGCCCGCTTCAGCGCTTGGGAGGAGATGCGCAAGCGCGCCCGCCCGCCAAAATCGGCCGTTTTGGGCTGGCCCATATCATCCCGGTTTAGATTGGCGGGCGGATAGGCGGTGAGCAAATGCAGTTGCAGAAACGCGGTCATGGCCGTTCCATCTCATGCGGTTCCGGTGAGGCCGAAAACTCCCCACCCCGGTAATAATCGAAAGCCCAGCGGGTGCGAATTTTCGGCCCCCAGGCCAGGAGGGACGCCCCCAACGTGCCGACATCCAGCCCCGCCCCCGGCTTCAGCAGCCGCACCGCCCGGCGCAGATCGCGCGCCAGGATCATCGGATCGCTGTCATCGGCTTGCAGCAGGCGGCGGAACCGGAGGGGTTTTAGCAGGGCGTGCGTGCTATCGCTCTCCCCCGGCGGGGGGCCGAGCAGTTCGGCCAGCGGACGCCCAGGGACCGGGGCATCGTCAGCCGGCGGGTCCGCAGCAACCGCCACTGTCACCGTCGCAACAACGGTCGCGGTGGCGGCAACCTGGGCAAAGCTACTTTCTAGGCTGCCAGTGGGCAGACCACCCCGCAGGTCAAGCTCGCGGTATAAACGCTGAACCTGGGGGACGAGCAGCAAATCTTCGGCACTCACGGCCCGGCGGATTTGCGCCCGTCCGCCCCGATTGTGGTTTTCCTGAAGGTCAGCCCACCAGCGCCACACCACGCGCTGGACGGTTTCGAATCGCGTCATCGGTTATGCCGCCTTTTGTTTTTTCGGGGCTGGAAGGCCGAGGGCGGTGTAGAAATCCTGCCCCGGCTTACCGTAGCCCGCCAGCGCCGCCCGCAAACTGCGGCGCTGGGCCGCCCGCCTTTGCATATCGGACAGCAGCAGCACCCCCGCGTCGTCGGGCACGACCAGATCATCGAACAGGCGGGCTATCTGCCGTGTGAGCGCCGCCAGCCAATCGCGGCGAACGGTTTGGCGCAGCGCGTCGCGCGCGTCATCGTCAAACTCCCCATCGTCGGCCAAGGTCGCGGCGATCCGATCCATCAGCCCGTCGATCCGCGTCAGGAAATCCTGCTCCGTCGCCGTCCAATAGGTTTCCTTCAGCCGCTCCAGCAGGCTGCCGTCGCTCGGACCACTGGGGCCGAACAGCGCCTCCCGCACGCGGCTGACCAGCAGAAACCGCCCGACATCGGCCCCGCGCACCATTTCGCGAATCAGGGCATCGGCCTCCGCCATCACGTTCGGCGCGCCGACCAGCAGCGGCATCGCGCTTTCGGTGAAATCGCGCGCTTTCATATTGTCCATATCATAGCCAAAGGCGCTTAGGCGGGCTGTCGCGCCCCGCGACGACTTCAGGCGCAACCGGGCGAGACGAATACTCTCCGACGGCACCCGGGCCCCATCATCGCTGGCGGTGACCAGCCCGACCCAATGGCGATAACCGATGCGCCCCGGCTGGCCGTGGACCGGTAGAAACTCCCCGCTTGCTTTGGCGAAACTATAGGGCGACAGCGGATGCTGGAACCCGACGTAGCTGATGCCATAATTGCGTGTTTCATACGTGCGGACGCACAGCGCCTCGACCCGCCCCGTCAAGGCGCAGGGCGTGCCGTCCTGATTGTCGGCGAGATGCAGCCGAATACGACGCGGCATCCCCCAATAGGCTTGCAGCGGATCGGCCTGCTGGGGCGTAACCGTTTGACCTTTTTCAGACGTTGGAGTTTCGCGCAGCCACGGAAAAATCCCGTCCAAGGGCCGATCATCCGACCCAGTGGCCCCTGGCACGACACAATTGGGGGCAAGCTGGTCCCAGAGGCTGACGGCCCGGCTGGCGGCGGCGATCACCGTCAGCGGCCCACCACCGCGGAGGGAGGTGCGATGCCCCTGCCCGCCGGACGGCGCGTAGGTTTGTAGCGTAAACAGCGCCATCGCCGCCGCCGACGCCCCCAAACAGGCCGCGCGCCCGCGCTTAACGAAATGATCCTGGTTCTTTTTCAACGTATTCGCGCCCGGCGAATCGATCAAAAGCTGGGCAATCGGTACCGGATCGCCGCCCAAGGGGGTAAAATCCTGCCCAAACCGCGCCCCGGCCCCGCCCAGGAAAAAGGCAGGCTCCAGCACAGCAAACCGCGCGTCCAACTCGGCCAGGGCCGGGGCGTTTTGCAGATGCCGCCGCCAAGCGCCCACCTCATCGCCGCAATCCGTTAACACATCGCGATAGGCGACCGCGAGCAGCCCGATCAGAAATTCCCGCACCGCCCCATCAAAATCCGCCCGCCCCCAGGCCACGGCAACCACCGGATCCTCCGACGCCGCCAAAACCTCCGCGGGCCGCGCCCACCCCCTTTCCCCCGACAGGCGGCGATAGGGCAGCCAAGCCTCTGAAATAAGGGAGAAATTATGGGGTTGAGCAACCATAAGAGAAAGCGTAGCGAGGCAAAACTCGCTAAGCAAGAGGTTAATTTTGATTTTATCGTAAAACGGGAGGCAGGTGCGGTCAACGCCCCTTAGATCTGTCTCGATACCCGATGATAAGGGCGCGCGCCCGCCCTCTCTGCGCCACCGTCCTTGGAGGCCGACGCGGGCACAGCGATGGATCACCCCAAAAGGTTAGCAGCTCCCCCCGGCCTCCCAAGCCCGTAAGGAGGCGAAATTTGTTTTGGGGGGATCATAGGGAAGTCATGCAGAGGCACCCTGCACGACTGCCTGTTCGGGGACTCGGCGGGCGCTCGCCACCCCTGCATTCCAGTAATGGAAGCAGGGGTAGAAGCGAGCGTCAAGGGGAACATCCCCGCAGGTGCGGGGGGCACTCGGTCGGCTCCCGCCCAATGACCGGCATAATCGGTTCATCCCCGCGTCTGCGGGGAACACAGGGCCACGGCGGGCAGATTGGCGACGGGCAGCGGTTCATCCCCGCGTCTGCGGGGAACACTTGCGGATGGTCTCGCCGGTGGCGGATTTCAGCGGTTCATCCCCGCGTCTGCGGGGAACACTTGAGGGCAGCAATGTCGAATGGACGGTTCTGCGGTTCATCCCCGCGTCTGCGGGGAACACGTTTCGCCGGTGGCGGGATCGACCTGTTGCTTCGGTTCATCCCCGCGTCTGCGGGGAACACCTGCCGCCCGCCTCAGCGCAAACCACCCTGCGCGGTTCATCCCCGCGTCTGCGGGGAACACAGGGGCTGGCCTGGAAGGCTTGGCTAAAGGCGCGGTTCATCCCCGCGTCTGCGGGGAACACTGCCTCGATAATCAACGCGCTCATCGTCGTGCCGGTTCATCCCCGCGTCTGCGGGGAACACGCAAGCCGGGGGTGCAGGTGGTTAGGCTTTGGCCGGTTCATCCCCGCGTCTGCGGGGAACACCCGTAGACCAGCAGTTGCGCCGCCACCTGCTCCGGTTCATCCCCGCGTCTGCGGGGAACACTCCTTGCGGCGCGATCTCAGACGCCAATGCAGCGGTTCATCCCCGCGTCTGCGGGGAACACGTCCTCATCCGGGTCTACCATGAGGACAACTTCGGTTCATCCCCGCGTCTGCGGGGAACATGTGTGGACGGCCCCTGCGATGCAAGAGCTTTTGTGGAGCGATAGGCACCGGTCGGGTGCATCCATGTGTTCGGCCTGTTCGCGCAGCACCGCATGGCTGCTGGCCCTGATGAAGTCCGCGGATCGGATCCCTAATCACGTCATCGCGCTCGAAGCGCCGTGCTCCCCTGGGCTTGTCCGATCCCCGGTCTGACCGGTTTGTCATCACTACTCAGCTGCCCTTACACCGTCCTGCCGCCGCTTCAGTAAACGGCAAGGACATCGGTCACGCGGCGGCTGCCGCGTAGACTTCGTTGCGCGTCATTACCGCCCAGGCAATGCGCGCGGTCTTATTAGCGAGTCCGACGGTCGCGATTTTCACTGGCTTGCGCTCAAGGAGTTGTGCGACCCAAGGCTGGCGCGTTGCATCCCTGCGTGCCATGCGGATCACTGCGGTAGCACCGACGACCAACAGCTTGCGGAGATATCCGTCCCCCTGTTTGCTGATACCGCCGAGCCGTTCTTTACCGCCAGAACTATGGGCGCGCGGCGTAAGACCCAACCAGGCCGCGAACTGCCGACCTGAGCGGAACAGCGCTGCATCGGGCACCGCTGCAGCGATTGCCGAAGCAGTGATTGGGCCGATGCCGGGGATGGTCGCGAGCCGACGGCTGGTATCATCCGCACGATGCCAAGCCTGTATCTGCGACTCGAGCCGATCTATCTCGCTTGCTAATGATCGAAGCTGAGCCGCGATCGTGTGGAGCGCCGACCGCGCGTGCGCCGGAAGCTTCTCCTGTCCCTCATGGAGAAGCTTGACCAGCGCAGTTACTCCGCCAGGCCCCTTACTGGTAACGATGCCATACTCAGACAGATGCGCCCGTAAGGCATTGATCAGCGCAGTCCGTTGTCGCACGAGCAGATCGCGCGTTTTGTGCAGCATCAGCACCGCCTGTTGCTCAACACTCTTTATTGCCACAAAGCGCATCGTGGGCCGAGTTACCGCTTCGCAAATCGCCTCCGCGTCAGCGGCATCTGTCTTTCCACGCTTCACATATGGTTTCACATAAGCGGGCGGCATCAACCGCACTTCGTGGCCGAGGGCGCGTATTTCCCGGCCCCAATGATGGGCCGATGCACAGGCTTCCATCCCGACTAAGCAAGGAGGCAAAGCGGCGAAAAACTTCAGAACCTCGGCCCGCCGCAGTTGCCGACGGACCAAAACCTTCCCTTCAGCGCTGATCGCATGGATCTGAAACACAGTCTTCGCCAGATCGACACCGACGGTCACGATATCCTGCTGCATGGATCGACTCCTAGACGTGGCTCAACGACCACATCATTGCATAGCTACGCTGCTGCAGGGGTCGTCCACGACATCACGTCTCGAGCTGGATGTCGACCTCGCTCCGTCGCGGTTCATCCCCGCGTCTGCGGGGAACACGTGCGCGTGCCGGTACGCGAGGATAACCGATCCGGTTCATCCCCGCGTCTGCGGGGAACACTTCTTCCGCCGCCATATCGCAAAGCCGTTCGCCGGTTCATCCCCGCGTCTGCGGGGAACACCATGACGTGGAATCGCTCCGGGCGCATCTGAGCGGTTCATCCCCGCGTCTGCGGGGAACACCTAATCGCGGCGCTTATCGGGGGCGGTTTAGGCGGTTCATCCCCGCGTCTGCGGGGAACACTCTTCCTAGAACTCTCTGTAATTCCTTTGGTTTTACGATGTCAAAGAATTTACCGAGGTTAACACCCTTTCTGCGCGAGTCAAGCGCGGGGGAGGATCAACCCGAGGGTGGGGGTGTAGGAGGCGGTGCCGAGGCGGCCGCGTGCGTCGGCGACGGTAGCGGTGAACAAGCCTGCTTCGGGGCTGGGGGAGAGGAGGAGCGGCAGGCAGTCGGCATCATAGCGGCCCCAGCGGGCGCGCAGGTCGGCCAGGGCCGCCGCGGGCACCTCCGGCGGCGGCGGGGCGGCGGCGAGGCGGGTGCGGGAAACGCGCAGTTCCGACAGCGCCCAGGCGTGGGCGGGGTCTGCCGCCGCAGCCCAGGGCTGCAAGGCCCCCGCCTGCCAGCGCATAAGGCGGACGCGGCTGGTTTCCTGGGTTAAGCGGGTGGAGATATCCGCTTCCTTCGACCAGGGCTTATTGCCGAGACTATAGCCCGCCAGCGGATCGAGCAGATTGCCGTTGGCAAAAGCGCGGTCAGCCCAATCCTGCGCCTGCGCCCGCCCGGCCGGATCGACCAGCGGCGGTGGATCGTCGGGCGCATCGTCCGGGGCGTAGACGCGGTTGATCAACCCGCGCACATCCTGCGGGGTGGCCAGGCGGCCTGACGCAAACAGCGCTGCCGCCGTGCGCCACAGCACCCGCGGATTATCGTAAACATGAAAACCGCCGGGCAAAAGGTCGCGCCCCCAATGGGCCGACGCAACCTGCGCCGGATCGGGGCTGAGGATCAGCATTTCGGGCTGCGGCAAAGGCCGGGCTTCGGGCGGGCGCAGGTGCCGCCACAGCCGCCCGGCGCGCTGGATCAGAAGGTCGGCGGGCGCAAGGTCGGAAATCAGCAGGTCGAAATCCACATCCAGGCTTTGTTCGATGACCTGGGTCGCGACCAGCACCCGCCCCCGCCGGGACGCCGCCGGGGCCGCCGGGCCAAAGCGGGCGACAACATCGGTTTCCACAGTGTGGCGGTCGGCTTGGGCGAAGCGCGCGTGGAAGACTTGTGCCGCCACCCCCTCGGCCGCGAGGGCGGTCTGGGCCGCCAGCACATCGTCCACGGTATTGCGCACCCAGGCCACCGCCGCGCCCCGGGCCTGGACCGCGCGGATCTCTGCACAGACCGCCGCGACCGAGGCCAGCCGCCGCACTGCAATACTCCGCACTCTGTCCGGGCGCGGCGCGCAGGGAATTTCCGTTGCTGTCTCGGCCAGATGGGTGACCAGCGGATAGTCGGGCGGCGGGCGGCTCGGCAGCGGCGTTCCCCACGCGCGGGCAAGCCGCTGTTTTTGCAAATCGGTCAATGTGGCCGACAGCACGATCATCGATCCACCGAGCAGCGCCTGAAACGCCGTCAACCGTTCCAGGGCGGCAAAGGTATAGGCATCATACGCATGGGCTTCATCGACGATCAGGATGCGGTCGGCCAGCGCGTGCAGACGCAGGGCCTGATGTTTGACCGGCAAGACGGCCAGGAGGGCTTGATCGAGCGTGCCGACGCCCAGATCGGAGAATAGCCGGTGCCGGTTGCTCTGGCCCAGCCACGCGGCGCTTTCTGCCGCCGAATCCCCCTCGTGCGGCGAGGTTGGGCGCGCAAGCCAGGCGGCGCCGTGGATCAGGCTAACGCTCGGCGGCTCCGGCCCCTCAAACAGTTTCCCGGCTAGGCCGCGCAGGCGCTGGTGCAGGGCATTGGCCGTCGCCTGGGTGGGCAGGCCGAGGTAAATTCCCCGGGCTCGCCCTGCCGCCAGCAGCCGTTGCGCCAAGATCACCGCCGCCTCCGTCTTCCCCGCGCCGGTAATATCCTCGATGATCGTTAGGCTGGGGCCGGGCGGCAGCGGGGTTTCTTCCGCCCAGCGCTGGACCGCCGAGGGGGCAAAGCGCCCGCCGGTCAGCGCGGTAAACCGCAGCGGCGGGGCGGGCGGCGTCGGGCTCAACCGGGCCTCGGTGACCGCCAGAAGGGCGTGCCGTCGGGCCTTCGACCAATAGGCCGCCACGGCTTCTTCGGCTGGATCGTAAGGGAAATACGCCTGATTGGAGCCGAGCCAATCGGCGAGAACTGCAAACCCCGCCAGCAGCAGGGAGGCCTTGGCCCGCGCCTGCGGTTCCGGCACATCGGGCGGGGCAAAGAGCGCCCGCATGGTTTCGATGTAGGCGCGGGCCTGGCGCTTATCTTCCCGGCGGAAGGCGCGCTCCTCCACATCCCAGGCAACCGGACGGCCATGATGGCCAAAAACCGCGCCAAAGACGGCCTGATACCCATCCTGATCCCACCCCGGACAGGCCTGCGGTAGAAAAAGCTCGAGCAGGCCCGCCCCCAGGGCAGGATGGCCGGGATCGGCCCCGGCAGCTTCGGGAAACGGCCCGAGCAGGTCTTCCGCCCAGAGGGCCGGAACCTTCGCCTGAAACCCGCGTGCGGCCTTGCCCAGATCGTGCAGAGCCAGAAGATACGGCAGCCAGCGTCGAGCTGTTTCGGCATCCTGCCCCAATGCGGTCGCCAACCGGTCGCGGAAAGCGGGCCGGGCATCGAGCAGCGCCTGACCCACAGCGGCGACATCCAGCGCATGCTTCCACAAGGGGTGCCACGCCCCAGTGCTTCCCTCAATTGGCCGGGCCTTGCCCCAGAGGCGATGCCATGATGGCGGACGGGAAAGATCGCAGGATTGCATGGGCTGCGCGGTCACAGAGAAGACTGACTATACAGCACAACCTTACGGCGTCGGCGTCACAATCGACAAGGTGACAAAGACCTTGCCCGCCGAAGGCCTTTCGATATGGGGGGTACGCTACGCGCGACAACGTTCAAACGGGCCACAACGGGCTTCCTTTGCCGATGGCTTTCGCCTCAACCGTCCCCTATCGCGTCCCTTTTTTAGACTTTCTTGACCATTTTCTCAGACCCGCACACGGGATCTCAAAGGTCAAAAATCAAGGATTTCTGCGGTATCGAATTTTAAGGAGAGGTGGTGCCCAGAGCCGGAATCGAACCAGCGACACTGCGATTTTCAGTCGCATGCTCTACCAACTGAGCTATCTGGGCGCCCGTCGGAACGAGGGATCGTATAGCCGACCCCCTCGGGGGCTGTCTAGGGGTTTTCTCTCGGCACTCCTGCCCCCGAATGGCGGTTTAGTCGCTATCGCGGGCGGGGCCGTTCTGGCTGAACGCCTCGGCCTCATCATCTTCCAGCACCGGGCCGGGCACGCGGTAGCTTTCGTTCAGCCAGCGTCCGAGATCGAGTTGCTGGCAACGGGTGGAGCAAAAGGGGCGAAAGCGGGCCTCGGTCGGGCGGCCACAGGTCGGGCATTTTCCGCCGATGCGGATGGAAACGGGGTCCGGGCTGCTCATGCTCTAATCTTCCTTCACCTGAAACTGCGGGGCTTGGCCAAGGCGCTGCGCCGCCTCCCGCCGAGCGGCCTGACCGCGCGGACCATCGAGCCACGCCATCTGTGCCGCCGTCATTGCCACCGGCCCGCGCGGCGGCGGACCGTAAACTAAGGCGCGCAGGATGGCCAGGGCCTGCCCCTCCGGCCCGAACAGCCGTTCCCTCAGCACGGCGCCCCGGTGCGGGCGGGTGACTTCGATCAGCCCGCCGCGCGTTATTCCCAAAAGATCGCTGGCAACGCTATCCGCCGCCAATGCTTGTTTGAAGACGGCCATGAGCCGGGCTTGCACGGCGCTACCGAGGCGCGGCGGGTCGATCACAATTGTCCCGCCGAGGCCGCGCAGCCGCAGCAAACGGGCGACCTGACGCAGGGCATCCGTCACGAACCCCTCCGGCGGGCGCGGGTCGCTGCCGCTATCGAGGTCGATGGCCGTCAAAGCGCGCGTCGGCTCGATCCATAGCCGCCCGCCACCCGGTAGCGGGATTTCCGCGGCGCAGACCTCCGCCAGTTCAGCGTCGATGTCGAGGGCGGTGAAGGGATCGACGGCAGGCGGCGCGAGGTCGAACGCCAGCCCCTCCGCCCGTAGGCGCGGCGCCAAGGTGAGCGGCGCCAGGATCGGCAAGGCCGCACTGTCGGCGCCCAGATCAGCAATCAATCGGCGCAGGCTGGTAGCGTCTGCGACCGGTCCGGGAGGGCCGTCCTGCGCCACCCCATCGGCATCGACCAGCAAAGCCCGCAGATCGGCAGCGAGGGCCGCTTGTTTGCGCTCCAGGGCCGGGCCGCGCGCGGTAACGGAAAATCCCGCCGCCCGGCGCTCTGGCGGTAAATGGTCGCTCAGAAAAGCTTTCAGCCGTGCCCGTTCTGCCTCTGGGAGACTGCGGGCCGCAGAAATATCGCCGGGGACGCCGGGACGGTAGGTTAGAACCAGCGCCGGGGTTTCCCAAGTCAAACTTCGGGTGACGCCGAGCGGCTTATCGCCCGACGCTGCGCGATTGACCTGCACGAGCAACCGGGCGCCGAGCGGTAATCCTTCCGCTACCGGGCCGCTTAAAAAAGCCTCGGCCCCAATATCAAGAAAAGCACCGACGCCGGGCATGTGAGCGCGCACAAGGGCGCGGCAGATCGTACCGAGCGGCACCTCCCCCACCCGATGCGCGGCGAAGGCAATGCAGACGCTTTCCGCCAGCCGCACGGCCCGTACCTCCCCCGGCCCTTCGGAGAGGATGATCCCCGTTTCGGGCCGGTCGAGCGGTCGCATGGTTAGGCCTGAGCGCCCAAACCGTCGAGCATCGCGCCGATGTCCGACAGGGAAAGCCCGACGATATTGGAATAAGACCCACTAATCGCCGTAACGTAGCGGGCAAAGAAACCCTGCACGGCATAGCCGCCGGCCTTACCGTGCCATTCGCCGCCCGCGATATAGCCGTCGATTTCGGCCCGGGTCAGGCGCTTCACGGTCACGCGCGTCGTTATCAGGCGGGCGCGGCGCAGCCCTTCCGGCCCGGCAAGCGCGATACCGCCGTGAACCCGGTGGCTGCGGCCCGATAGCAGCGTAAGGCACGCGCGCGCCGTCGCTTCATCCTCGGCTTTGGGCAAGATCCGGCGCCCGACGGCCACCACCGTATCGGCGGCCAGCACCAGCGCGGCTGGATGACGCGGCGCGACCGCCGCCGCCTTTTCCTCTGCCAAGCGCAGGGCGTGCCGGGGCGGCAATTCGCGCGGCAGGGGTGTTTCGTCGATGTCGGCGGGATCAACGGCAGCGGGGGTAATCCCAATCTGCCGGAGTAAATCGAGGCGTCGCGGCGAGGCGGACGCCAGGACCAAATCCATCACTTATTTAAAGCGGAAGGTGATGCGGCCCTTGGTCAGATCGTAGGGCGTCATTTCCACATTCACCCGGTCGCCTGCCAGCACGCGGATGCGGTTCTTGCGCATCTTGCCCGAGGTATGGGCCAGCACTTCGTGGTTATTGTCCAACTTCACCCGGAACATCGCATTCGGCAGCAGTTCCGACACGGTGCCGGAGAACTCGATCACATCTTCCTTCGCCATAGTCTTCCTTAAAGTAGGTTTCTGCGGGCGCAAACCATAAGGACGCCCTGGCGCGGTTGCCCGCGCGAGCGCAAGAGTCGGCTCCTAAGTGATGCTTTGTATGCGTCCGGTCAAGCGAAACCTGCACATGGGAAGCATACGGACGGCCCCGTTATGGGAAGCGGTCGGCGATCCGATCGGCCAGCCGATCCCGCACCATTCGATAGGCCGCCAGCCGTTCTTCGCGGCTGCCTTCGGCGACGGACGGGTCTTCGGTCGGCCAATATTCAACCTCGACCGATTGGGTCCGCGTCAGTTCCAGCGCCCGGTGATGGGCTTCCGGTGACAGGGTAATGATCAGATCGAAGTTGGTATCCTCAAGGTCTTCCAGCAGCGTCGGGTAATGACGGCGCAGATCAGCCCCGAGTTCCTGCATGACGGCGATGACGAACCCATCCGTCTCCCCCTCCCGCACACCCGCGGAGGCGACATAAACCTTGCGCCCGTGGCTTTGGCGCATCAACCCCATTGCCATGGGGGAGCGCACGGCATTGTGGGTGCACATGAACAGGACGGAGCTGGGCAGTCGGGGCCGATCAAGCAAACCGGGCGGCATTTGATGGACTATGCCCGACGCGCCGCCGCCCCACAAGATGCCGGTCTGCAAGGATCGGATGGCTGATGTGTTCTGACGGAATTGATCTCCGTCATTTGCGTTTGTGAGCGACCGCGCTATGGTCACCCCATGCAGTACGAAGACTTCTTTGCGGCCCAGGTCGCAACCTTGAAACGGGAAGGGCGCTATCGCGTCTTCGCCGATCTGGAACGGATGGCCGGGCGCTTTCCGTTGGCTTTGTACCACGGACCGGCAGGCCCGCGCGAAGTCACGGTCTGGTGTTCCAACGATTACCTCGGCATGGGGCAGCACGAAACCGTGCGCGCGGCCATGCATGGGGCGATTGATCGGCTGGGCACCGGGGCGGGCGGCACGCGCAATATCGCCGGGACCACTCACGAACACGTGCTGCTAGAACAAACCTTGGCCGAATTACACGGCAAGCAGGCGGCGCTGGTCTTCACCTCCGGCTATGTCGCCAATGAAACCAGCCTCGCCACCCTGGGGCGGATGCTGCCGAATGCAGTGATTTTCTCCGACGCGCTGAACCATAATTCGATGATTGCGGGGATTAAGAATTCGGGGGCAGAAAAGCATGTGTTCCGCCACAATGACCCCGCCGATCTCGAGGCCAAGTTGAAGCAGGTCGATCCCAGCCGCCCGAAGATTATCGCGTTTGAAAGCGTCTATTCGATGGATGGCGACATCTCGCCCATCGAAACCTTCTGCGATATTGCCGACGCCCATGGCGCCTTCACCTATCTCGACGAAGTACACGCTGTTGGCATGTATGGCAATCGGGGCGGCGGGGTGGCGCAGGAACGCGGGCTTGAGCATCGGCTGCACCTGATCCAAGGCACGCTTGGCAAGGCCTTCGGCATGGTCGGGGGCTATGTCGCCGGGTCGGCGGCGATGGTGGATTTCATCCGCTCCAACGCGCCGGGCTTTATTTTCACCACCGCCCTGCCGCCGGTGATCGCTGCCGGGGCGCGCGCGTCGATCCGCCATCTGATGACCAGTGACGCCGAGCGCCTCGCCCAGCGCGACCGGGTGGCCCTGGTCAAGCGCCGTCTGGCGGCGGTCGGCCTGCCGGTGATGGACAGTGAAAGCCATATCGTTCCGGTGATGATCGGCGATGCCAGCCTTGCCAAGCAAGTGACCGATCTCTTGCTGGAACGGCATGATATTTACGTTCAGCCGATCAATTACCCCACCGTCCCGCGCGGCACCGAACGCATCCGCATCACCCCGGGCCCGCTCCATACGGATGCGATGGTGGACCGGCTGATTAGCGCCTTGCTGGACGTTTGGCAGGTGCTCGAGTTGAAAAAACAGGCGGCGTAGGCCATGCGTCGGGCCAGGGCCATCCGGGTAGCCTTGCTGCTTGTGGCCTTGGCGGGGGCCGGATGTGCTGCCGCCCCACCGTCCACGCCCTCCCTCTCGCCCTTGCGCGCAGCCGAGCCGACGCGCGCGGTTGGGGGTGCGACGACGCAAAAACCGATTCTGGCCTGCACGCAGCCACCCGCGCCTGTGCGGGATATTATTGCCCGAAAATTCTACACCGACGCCGCCAATAGCCTCCCCGATCCGGCGATCATCGCGGCGAACCGCGACAGTCTCAAGCCGTTGAACGATTTTTCTGCTCAAGTCCAAAAACTGGCCGAGAACGCACTGCTGTCGGGGAACCCTACCCCGGCCCGCTGCGCGGTAACCTGGCTCGCCGCTTGGGCTAAGGGCGACGCGATGCTGGGGCGGATGGAAGAGGCGGTACAGGCGGGCTATGAGCGTAAATGGCAGTTGGTCGCCCTCGCCCTACCCTATCTGATGATCCGGGACATCCCGACCGTTTGCCCGAGCGATAACGCCGATTGCATGGCAATCAACCGCTGGTTCGTCACCCTCGCCGCCGCCGTTCAACCGCCTTACGAAGACGCGCGCCGCAGCCGCCCGAGCAATACGTCTGCCCGCAATAATCATCAGAACTGGGCGGGCGCCGCCGTGATGCTGGCCGCCATCGCCGCGAATGATCGAGCGCTGTTCGACTGGGCGGCCCAGCGCTTCCGCTACGGGCTAGCCGAAATTCAGGATGATGGCACGCTGCCGCTGGAAGTCGCCCGGGGCCGACGCGCCGCCCATTATCACAGTTTCGCGCTGGCCCCGCTGCTGATCATGGCGGAGGAGTTGCGGGCAAACGGCATTGCCCTGACCCCGGCGGACCAGGACCGGCTGAAGCGCCTGGCCGACCGCGTGCGGCTCGATTTAGCCGATCCGGGGTTCATGGCGGCAAAAGCTGGGGTTGCACAAGAAAGCAGCCTGCTTGCCAATGGGAAAATCGGGTCGGACCGGCTGATCTGGGCGGAGGCTTGGTACGACCTCAGCCGCGATCCAGCGGTCGTCCCGCTGCTCGCCCCGAACCGCCCGCTGTCGGTGCGCAGCTTCGGCGGCACCTGGACGCTGTTTTTCGGGGCGGCCCTGCCCTAAGCCTTTTGGGCTGCCGCGCGCCGCACGGCGATGAAGGCCAGCGCGCCGCTTATCATCGCAGCGATGGAAATCGCTAAGATCAGGCTGCGCGCTTCCGCCGGCCCTTGCGTAAAGCCCACCAGGGCGCCCGCCAAGGGCTGCGAGAGGTTGTTCAGCATCACCATCACCCCGGTGGTCTTACCGAAATCCTGCGTCGGGATCAGCCGCTGGCGCAGGCTGCGCATATAAACGGCGAACATTTTATCGAAGCCGACGACCAGCAGATACCCAAGGGCATACAGGGCCGGATGCGGTGCCAGCGCCGTCAGCACGCCCCCCACGGCGATCAACCCATAACCGAGGGCGCCCATCCGCTCCACCGCCAGCGTACTGCGGGCGATCCACGCAAGGATCGCCACCGTCGCCACCGCCCCCGCCGCTTGCAGCAGGCCAAAAACTGTTTCGGACTGAGCAAAGGCGCCGGTCACCAGCGCCGCCGTGGTGGCCAAGGTCACCCCCAGCACCAGATTGACGCCGACCGCGAGAAAGATCGTCAGCTTCAGCCCCGGCACGGTCCAAATATGGCCGAAGGCGGTTTGCAGCGGGCGGAACCAGGCTTCTGCCGCCGGTTTCGGGTCTTCTAGCACTGGCTTGACCCGTCGCCACCACATAAGCATCGCTTGATCGGCCAATAGGAACAGCGCCGCCGTCGCCGCAACCGCCGCTTCCCAGGGAATGACCATCAGCATTCCCGCCGCGACCATCGGCCCCAAAACGATCCCGAGTTGGTCGGCAATCTGGGTGGAGGACAGGATCGTCTCCAGCCGCTTGCCCGGGAACAGCTTCGGCAAAATCGCTTCCCGGGCGATCCAGGCCTGCATGGTCAGCACCCCACAGATGGCGGAGAGCAGCAACAGCCAGACGATCCCGCCGACCGCCACTGCCCCCAGACTGCCGAGCAGACAGGCAAGCGCGCGCAGCCCCTGGCTCCAGCGGATCAAGGGATAGGCGGGCAGCCGATCGGTCAGGATACCGACGATGGGGAAAGCGATATAGCGCGGCAGGGTTTCAATGAAAAACGCCACCCCGGACCAGCCGATGCTGCCAGTCATCTGGAAAACGATCAGCGGGACGAGGAACAGCAGAATCTGATCGGCCAACCGGGCGAGAAACTGCGCGCCGTAAAATAAACCGTCCCGCCCCATCCGCGCCTCCCGCTTTTATCGTTACCCTTATTTGTAGGACAAATAGGGGCGGAAGGCCAGGGGTCAGGCGACGGAGTTGCGCAGATCGGGCCGAACGACGCTGATCGGGTCTTGGTGAATAATAATCTGGGCGCGCGGAAACTCCGCCAGCAGCCGGGCTTCGATGTCGTGGCTGATCTGATGGGCATCGACCAGGGGCAGCGTATCGGGCAGTTCGAGATGAAACTGGATAAATAAATCTGGCCCGGATTCGCGGGTGCGCAGATCATGCGCCCCAGCAAACCCCGGTGCCGCCCGAACGATGGCGATAATTTTCTGGCGCACCGCGTCCGACACTTCGCGGTCCATCAGTCCCTGATAGGCGCGTAAGCCGATATCGATGGCGCTGCGCACGACAATCGCCCCAATCACCAGCCCGAGCAGCGGATCGAGCCAGGGCAGCGCAAAGAAATCGCTGGCCCAAAGACCGAACAGCACGATGGCGTTGGTTAGTAGATCGGACAGGTAATGCAGCCGGTCGCCCTCTACCGCCAGCGACGGGGCGCGGGTCAGCACCCAGCGCTGAAACGACACCAGCGCGAGGGTGATGACCATCGCCGCGACCGACACGCCGATACCGATGGCGGGCACCTGCACCGGCTGCGGCGTGATGAAGCGCTGCACCGCTTCCATCAGCAGCAGGCTAGCCGACCCCATGATGAAGGCTGATTGCGCCAGCCCAGCCAGCGGCTCCAGCTTGCCATGCCCGAAGCGATGCTCCTTATCCGCCGGGCGGTGCGCCCCGCGCACCGCCAGCAGCGTGACCAGGGAGGCGACGCAGTCCAGCGATGAATCCATCAAGCTCGACAGCATCGTAACCGCGCCGGTGGCGAAATAGGCCCAGGTTTTAAGACCGATGAGCACTAAGGCGGTCAGCACGGCTGCTTCGGTCGCCCGTTGCGCCCAGCGATACTGGTTACGGTCGGCGGGACTGGTCATCGCTGAACCCTTTGCAGACTTATGGATAGAGCCGATGGGTGCTCCATCCTGCCCCGTCCCGCTCATACACCATCCGGTCGTGCAGGCGATAGGGCATGCCTTGCCAGAATTCTACCCGGTCGGGCACCACCCGGAAGCCGGTCCAATGGGGCGGGCGCGGCACGGCGCCTTCAGGGTAGCGCTGCTCCATCTCGGCAACCCGCGCTTCCAAGGTGGCGCGATCCGGCAGCGGGCGGGATTGTTCCGACGCCCAGGCGCCAATCTGGCTACCATGCGGGCGGGAATGGTAGTAGCTATCGGCTTCGGCATCCGAGACCAGGGCGGCCTTCCCTTCAATCCGCACCTGCCGTTCCAGTGTTTTCCAATGAAAGGTCAAGGCACAGAAAGGGTTCGCGAGCAGTTCCCCGCCTTTGCGCGACTGGGTATTGGTGTAAAACACGAACCCATCGGCATCGAACCCCTTCAGCAGCACGATACGGACCGACGGGCGCCCATCCGCCCCCACCGTCGCCAACGACATGGCATTCGGATCATTGACCTCGCGGCCCGCCGCCGCGTCGAACCATTGCGCGAACTGGAGGAAGGGATCCGTCTGCGCCGTTAAGGCGACGGCGGAAATCGGGCGGTCGATCAGCATGCCTATGTCCTTTCACTGCGCGCCCCGCGCCGGGGGCGGTCGGCCAAGAGTATGGGACACTCGGCTCCCTTGAACCAGAGGCGTCGGCGTTATATGTGAGGTGTGTGGGATGGGGGTTGGCGCCGACCGTTGCAACCGGGCTTACCCTTTGTCGCCGAAGGAAAAGAAAGACAGGTACAGATAAGCCATGCGCGATCCTTACGAGGTTTTAGGCGTCCCGCGATCGGCGGATGCGGACGCGATCAAAAGCGCCTATCGCAAACTGGCTAAGCAATATCACCCGGACCTCAATCCGGGCGATAAGGCGATTGAAAGCAAGTTTAAGGAAATTTCCGCCGCGCACGATCTTCTGTCCGACCCCGATAAGCGCGCGCGCTATGACCGGGGCGAAATCGATGCGGACGGGAACGATAAGCCGCGTGCGCGCCGCCCCGGTGGGGCGGGGTTTGGTGGCTTCGGTGGTTTTGGCGGCTTTAACCAACGCTCCGGCCCGTTCGATTTCGATGCCGATGATATTTTCGACGGATTTCGGGGACGCGGGTCGGCGGGCGGTGCGGGTAAGCGCCGGGGCGCCGATGTGTCCTATGGGCTAACGGTCGATTTCGTCACCGCCGCGAATGGCGGGAAGCGCCGCGTGACCACTGCGGACGGGCGAACGCTAGACGTGAATATTCCCCCCGGCACCGAAGATGGTACCAAGCTGCGCCTGCGCGGCCAGGGCCAGCCGGGGTTCGGCGGCGGGCCGGAGGGCGACGCTTTTATCGAAATCCATGTGGACGCTCATCCGCATTTCGTCGCGAAGGGTAAAGATATTCACCTAGAGGTGCCGATTACCTTGCAGGAAGCCATCCTGGGCGCCTCCGTCACCGTGCCGACCGTTGACGGGCGCGTGGCGGTAAAAGTGCCGCGCGGCTCCAACTCTGGCAGCACCTTGCGCCTGCGCGGCAAAGGGATTCCGGGTAAGGACGGTGGGCGCGGCGATCAATACGTCAAGCTCGTGGTGATGCTGCCGGAAAAGCTTGATCCCGAACTCGCCAGCTTCCTCGAAAAATGGGGGCCGAAAAACCCCTATGAAGTGCGCAGCAAGCTGAATGGCCTCGGCTGAATACAGTCGCAGGAAGTTAACAGTTAGTTACCACAGTAGCTTGGTACCGTAATTCATGCTACTTCCCCAGCGCCATGCGCTGATAGGGAAAGAGGATGCTATGAAACTGGGTCGTGCTATCATTCTATCGTGTTCCATTCTGCTTTCGCCCCTAGCCCAAGCCCAGACGTGGGGGGACGCTAAACAGATCTCGGCAGAGGAATCCCCCATCGACATTAAGCTTACCGGCTGGGGCAAAGCGTCGATCAAGCGAGCGACGACGAACGAGGGTAAGGCCGATAACGTCCGCATTGGCGGACTTAATCATGCCGTCACCGTTGAAAAGGATGGCTACCGCGCCTTCGTGATCATTCACGAAGGGGTGCCGGGATCATTCTGGCATCAAGATACGATTCAGAATATGGCCACAAAGGCCTTCTCTCGGGTCACATTAGAAATGGGCGACTATTTCGATCTGGATTATGGCGCAGCAGATTTTCGGCTACTACCAATTAGTTTTACCGAAAACGACAAGAAGATGAACTGCGCCTATTATCGGGCCTATTGGCGTAATTACTTTGCACGCGGCCATATTTGCGCCCCCGCAGGGCAGGCGCTTTCGCAAGAAGCCGCAAAAATCTTCGTTGCACATATCGCCTACAAAAGCGCCCTCGTCCCGGCAGATGAAGGGAAACTTCCGTAAAAAGCACGAAACCCCGCCACAATCGGCGGGGTTTTTCCTTCGGCCCGATGATAGCAGGATCAGCCCTGCAACAGTTCCATCTCGCCGATGATCGTGCCACCAAGGTCGATTTCGATCTTGCGATAGCGAATGCGGCCTTTGATCTGGCCGGTCGCCCGGATCGTCAGCTTTTCCCGGACGGTCAGATCACCCTCATAAGTTCCGGCGATTTCGGCCACGTCGATTTCGGCATTCCCTTTGAAGAAGCCGCCGTCCGCCACCTCGATCACCCGCCCCCCAATCAGGGAGGCATCGACCCGGCCCTCGACGGTCAGAATATCGCAGGAATTAATCTCGCCCGATAGGCTGATGTCCTTGCCAACGGTCAGGCGCTTGCCTTCCTGCTCCGGGCGGCCGCCGGGCGACGGAACGGCAGGAACAGCGGCGCGGCGCGGGGCTTGACCCGGCGCGCTGAGCGACGGGCCGAGCGGCGGAACGCTGGCGGACGGGGTAGGATAGTCTGGCATTTTCCGAGTACCTTCGAATTTCGGGGAGAGCGCCGGGGCGGGCGGCGCAACGGGGGCCGGGGTGCTTACTGCCTCGGCCTCCCCCTGCCCATCCCCTTCCGGGGCGACGCTTTGCAGATCGGGGCTCGCGGGACCGGTCGAAGCCTCTTCTTCCGGGACATTAGCCTTCTTGGGACGGCGAAAAATCACGACCGACGATCCTTTTCCCCACAATGAAACAGCCGGGCGTTAAAAAGCGCCCCGCTGCCGCAGATGTTCAAACAGGTGGATCATAAAGGCGGTTGCCAGAATTGGCACCAAAAGATTGACGAAAGGTAACGATCCCAGCAGCGCCAGCACTGCCCCCGCCGCCCAGATGCGCCCCTGCTGGCGCTTAGCGATGGCCTGCGCTTCCGGCAAAGACAGGCGACGCAAGGCGATGGACTGGAAATAGTCCCGCCCCAGCAGCAAGCCATTCGCCGCATAAAAAATGAACGGCGCCACCGGCCCCGCCAGCAGGTAGAGCGGCAGAATAACAATATTCAGCAGCACGCCTTTGGCGAGCAGGCTTAGGGCGCCGCGAATTTCCTCGGCGAGCGGAATATCCCGCGCCCGGGGCAGGTGCGGATAATGCTTGGCCTCCACCGCCGCCGCCACCCGGTCGGTGAACAGCGACGTCAGCGCGACGACCACGACCGGAAACAAAAGCCAGGCGCCGGTGGCACTGACCAAACCGCCCAAAACCCCCAAAAGCCAATCGAGCCACACAATCCCGGTCGCCCCCAGCGCCCCCACGCCGATAATCACCACGACGGTCAGCACAATCAGCACAGTGAGTGCCACCAGCACCGATTGGATCAAAACGCCCCGGATTTTCGGGTCGGGAAGCTGGCGGAAGGCCAGCAGAAGGGCTGAAATCACAGGTTTTATCCCGCACTGCACAAGGCGCGAAGGGCGCCCACCTTGGTTCTGGCCAAGAGAATGGCGATCCTTGGCTTTCAATAAAAGGGGCAACGCGCCCCCGCCCTGCGTGAGAAGCGGTTGCCAGCCCCGGTTTCGCCGCTATACTCCGCGCCGCAACAACCCGGCTCTGCCGGGCTTTTTGATTTGTGAAGATTATTTTCGAAACCGGGCCGGGGTCGGAGGGGTTGATGAGCGGTGCGCCGTTGGAAGTGGTTGGGATCGGCAATGCCATTGTCGACGTTCTTGCCCGGGTAGAAGATGAGTTTCTGGAACAGGTCGGCCTCGTTAAAGGCTCGATGACCCTGGTCGATGCCGGTCAGGCCGCCAAAATCTATTCTCTGCTGCCGCCTGCCGTAGAAATTTCCGGCGGGTCGGCGGGCAATACGATTGCCGGGGTCGCCTCGCTGGGCGGGCGCGCCGCTTACATCGGCAAAGTAAAGGCCGACCAGCTTGGTGCCGTGTTCCGCCACGATATGCTGGCCACCGGCGCCCGCTTCGTCACCCCCGCCGCGTCGGAGGGCGCCGCAACGGCGCGCAGCATGATCCTGGTGACACCGGACGCCCAGCGCACGATGGTCACCTTCCTGGGTGCCTGCGTGACCCTGGGGCCGGACGATCTCGACCGCGATGCGATTGCCGAAGCCGAAATCACCTATATGGAAGGCTATCTGTTCGACCCGCCGCAAGCGCAGAAGGCCTTTTACGAGGCCGCCGCCCTGGCCCATGCCCACGGCCGCCGCGTGGCGCTAACCCTGTCGGATAGTTTTTGCGTCCATCGCCACGGCACCGCTTTCCGTGACCTGATCGAAAACCACATCGACATTCTGTTCGCCAACGAAGCCGAACTGCTGGCCCTGACGCTGGAAACCGATTTCGACCGCGCGGTCGCCGCCCTGAAGGGCAAGGTGAGCATCGCCGCCTGCACCCGGTCGGAAAAAGGCTCGGTGATCCTGAGCGGCGAGGAGACGGTTTCGGTCGCGATCCACCCGGTCGGCAAAGTCGTCGATACCACCGGCGCCGGCGATCTCTATGCCGCCGGCTTCCTGCTGGGCGTTGCCCGCACGATGGCGCCCGCCGATTGCGCCCGCTTGGGCAGCCTGTGTGCTGGGGAAGTGATTTCCCACATCGGCGCCCGCCCGCAAGTGAACCTGAAGAAACTGGCCCTGACGGAACTGCCCGATCTGGCCCCCGCCCTTAACCTTCCTGCGTGAGTCTCCCCCTTATGGAACGCCGTAACCTCGCTATTATCGCCCACGTCGACCATGGGAAGACCACCCTTGTCGATAAGCTGCTCGCCCAATCCGGTACCTTCCGCGCCAACCAGCAGGTTGCCGAGCGCGCGATGGACAGCAACGATCTGGAACGCGAACGCGGGATCACCATTCTCGCCAAATGTACGTCGGTCGAATGGAAGGGCGTCCGCCTGAACATCGTCGATACGCCGGGCCACGCCGATTTCGGCGGCGAAGTCGAACGCATCCTCTCGATGGTGGATGGCGTCGTCGTGCTGGTCGATGCCGCCGAAGGCCCGATGCCGCAGACCAAATTCGTGACCAGCAAGGCGCTGCGTCTTGGCCTGCGCCCCATCGTCGTCATCAACAAGGTCGACCGGCCCGATGCCCGCGTGCATGAAGTGCACGATATGGTGTTCGACCTGTTTGCCTCGCTGGATGCGACCGACGAGCAGCTCGACTTCCCCACCCTCTTCGCTTCGGGCCGCAACGGCTGGGCCGTCGATGATCTGGAAAAGGCCCCGGGCGATAGCCTGGAGCCGCTGTTCGACCTGATCGTGAAGCATATCCCGGCGCCGACGGTGAATAAGGATGCGCCGTTTGCCATGCTGGCCACGCTGATCCACGCCGATCCGTACCTCGGGCGCGTGCTGACCGGGCGCGTTGCCTCGGGCATCGGTAAGCTGAACATGGCCGTGAAGGCGCTGAACCGCGCGGGCGAAACCCTGGAACAGGGCCGCCTGTCGAAGCTGATGGCCTTCCGCGGGCTGGAGCGGGTGCCGGTCGAAGAAGTGGAAGCCGGGGATATTATCTCCATCGCCGGTCTCACCGCCGCCACCGTCGCCGATACCATCTGCGCGCTTGAGTGCACCGAAGCGCTGGAAGCCCAGCCGATCGACCCGCCGACCCTCGCCATGACCTTCTCGGTCAACGATTCGCCGCTGGCGGGCCGCGAAGGCGATAAGGTGACGAGCCGCATGATCCGCGACCGTCTGATGCAGGAAGCCGAAGGCAATGTCGCCATCCGCATCACCGAATCGGACAGCAAGGACTCGTTCGAAGTCGCGGGCCGTGGCGAACTGCAACTCGGCGTGCTGATCGAAACCATGCGCCGCGAAGGCTTCGAACTCTCGATCTCGCGCCCGCGCGTGCTGTTCAAGACCGACGAAGCCACCGGCGAACGGCTGGAGCCGCAAGAAGAAGTCGTCATCGACGTTGACGAAGAATATGCGGGCGTCGTCGTCGAAAAGCTCGGCACCCGGCGCGGCGAAATGACCGAAATGCGCCCCAGCGGCGGCGGCAAGACCCGTATGGTCTTCCTGGTCCCGTCGCGCGGCCTGATCGGCTATCAGGGCGAATTCCTGACCGATACGCGCGGCACCGGCATTATGGCCAAGCTGTTCCATTCCTATGTGCCGCACAAAGGCCCGATGCCGGAACGCCGCAACGGCGTGCTGATCTCCAACGGCCAAGGGTCGGCCGTCGCTTACGCGCTGTGGAACCTCGAAGATCGCGGCCCGATGTTCATTGATCCGGGCGTCGATATCTACGAAGGCATGATCATCGGCGAACACACCCGCGATAACGATCTGGAAGTGAACGCCCTGCGCGCCAAGCAGCTCACCAACGTGCGCGCCTCGGGCAAGGACGAAGCCGTCCGCCTCACCCCGCCGCGTCTGATGAGCCTGGAACAGGCGATCAGCTATATTTCGTCGGACGAACTGGTGGAAGTGACCCCGAAAGCCATCCGCCTGCGCAAGAAGCTGCTGGACCCCAACGACCGCAAGCGCGCGGCCAAGCAAAAGGAAGACGCATAGGTCTTCCAGGAACGGCGCCCCTCGGGGCGCCGTTTTCGTTTGGGGGAAGATGCGGGGCACCGCCTCGCCCCCGCTCGGGGGCACCGGCCCCCGAGGCCCCGGTTCTTTGACGGCCCTTGGCTCTGTGATAGGATCGGCGGGAAGGAAAGCCCATGCCCACGCCCCAGAAAACGCCTCGGAGCAAGACCGTCACGGCCTCCGGCCATCTCAGCCTCGGTAACCGCTTTGCCGGGGTGAATGTGGTGATTGACGAGTCCGAACCCGATGTTCTGACCATCCGCATTCCCCGCCCGGAAGCCTGGTTACACACACCGAAAGCGGCAGCGGACCTTAAAGACGCCTTGGCATGGGCCGCCAAAAACCCACCGAGCGATACTAAGGGACCGGACGTGCTGACCCGCTTGGCCGATCATGCCGTCGAAGAGTGAGCACCCTTACTGAATACAGCGATTGATATTTGCCTACTTCCAGGTGAGCTCGCGATCTGTAAATAATCTAAATTTAGAATAGAATGCTTTTTCGAAATATTAGGTCTCGATATTTTTATCCTCATGACGCAAAAATATAGATTTTAGTTGTTTTAAGCCAGAATCGAGAACATGCCTTCTTATATATTTACAATCTTTGCTATAAGATTCCACATTACGAATGAATTTTTTTAAAAATAATACTTCATCATTAATAAAAAAAGAATCACTATTATATCTTTTAATTAAAGAACCAATAAATTTTTCAAAGAAAATCGTGTCCCATTTTGTAATCATGAGGTGAATATGCTCAGCCTTCTCCTCATTAAGAGGAATATAAAAGCCTATACCGGAGTCTAATGAAATTATAAATCCGAGCATTTTAATATATTTCAAATCCTGACTCTCTAATCCTTTAAGAAAGGCCCTGCTATTTTTATCCATTAAGAGCTTCCGATGCTCATATATTTTCTCATGAAAAAAATCAAAGAATAAAGTCATACTTTTATGATTGCTATTAAATATTCCAAATTTAATATCTTCATCGTAAAATGATGGCTCCAAATTAAAATTTGTGTCTAGATCTTCAAAATAGGAGCAACCAACCATTTTATTGATTTTTTCCTTTATCGCAATTTGCATTTCACTAGAAAACTCCACGGCTCCAAACTCTTCTAAAGTTATAGAAACATCATACAATTGAAACAGATCAAATGGACACCTCGAAAAACCCCTCGCGTCGGGGTTGGTGACGTGATTC